>JANPKX010000202.1:0-8831 GCA_031426235.1 Alphaproteobacteria bacterium
GCCCACATCTCGCTCTGTCGGCGCCGCCAGCGGGCGCGCAGGGTGGCCGGGCGGTCCGGGTAACGGTCTTCGGTGAATGACGCGGCCGAAATCCGGTCGGTGCGAAAGCTTCTGAAATCCTCACGCAATTCACACCACGCGACGATCAGGCGCGTGGTCTCGTGGTAGCCTACCGCGAAGGGCCAGAGGGTCCGGCGGCTGATCCGGCCCTGCTCGTCCGTGTAGCTCAGTGACAGCTTATGGCCGGCGCGGATCGCCTGGCGCACCTGCGACATGTCGATGTTGTCTGGCGTGTCGCGCCAGTTGCCGGCGGCGCGCGTGGCCGGCTCCATCACCAGCGGCCGGAGGCCCTCCGGGATGACTGCGCCGATCTTGGCGATCAGGTCCTGAGCGGCCCGCCGCAGCACCGGATCCCCACGGGCCGCCACCATCTGGGCGCCCAGCACCGCCGCTTCAATCTCGTCGGGCGTCAGCATCAGCGGCGGCATGTCGAAGCCGTCCTCCAGGATGTAGCCGACCCCCGCTTCTCCGCGGATCGGGGTGCGCTGCCCCACCAGGTCGGCGATGTCTCGATAGACGGTGCGCTTTGAGACCTCGAGTTCCTGCGCAATGGCTTCGGCCGTGAGGGGGCTTCGGCCGCGCCGGAGGATCTGCACGATCTGGAACAACCGGTCGGCGCGTCGCATCGGCTCTCCCGCCAGTCTGCTGACAATCGACGGTGACTTCAGCCTTTGGCGCGGCGGCGTGTCAACGCCTGCCCAGCGATTTCGCCGGCGTTAACCTGTCGGTGGGGATCGGTCCCCTAGCCTGGACAGCAAGAACCAGGCCAGGGGACGAAGGTTTTGGCGCTCAGCGCACGATTGGAGATCAGACAGGGGCAGGGGCTGGTCATCACGCCCCAGCTGCAGCAGGCCATCAAGCTGCTGCAGATGTCGAATCTCGAGGTCGAGGCGTTCGTCGACGCCGAGCTGGAGCGCAACCCGCTGCTACAACGCGAGGACGGCGAGGGCGAACCGGAGGCGGCGCCGGAGGCCGAAGCGCCCGCGCTGCTGGAGCATGTGGCCGATGCCGAGGCGCGCGCCGATCTGGATGCAACCCATGATGACGCCTCACCTGGAGAGCGGGCCACCGGCGATGCACCCGACGCGGCCGCCGATGTCGGCGGTGCGATCGACTGGTCGAAGGCCGGCGGTGGCGGAAGTTTCGACCATGACGGTGAAGGCTTCGAGGGCGCGCTCACCCGCGAACTCACCCTGGCCGGACACCTGACCGAGCAACTCAGCGCCTCCGGCCTTTCGCCCGCCGAGACGGCCATCGCCCATGTCTTGATCGACGCCGTCGATGAGGGTGGCTACCTGCGCGCCGACATCGATGAGGTGGCCGAGCGGCTGGGGTGCGCGCCCGCTCTGGTCGAGGCGGTGCTGACGACGATCCAGGGGTTCGATCCCGTCGGCGTGGCCGCGCGGGATGTTCGCGAATGCCTCATGATCCAGCTTAAGGACCAGGGCCGCTATGATCCCGCTATCGGCGCTCTGCTCGACAACCTCCCGCTGTTGGCCAGGCGCGATCTGGCGGCGCTGCGCAAGATCTGCGGCGTCGACGAGGAGGATCTCCGCGACATGATCGCCGAGATCCGCGGGCTGACGCCCCGGCCGGGCGCGGCGTTCGGAGGCGAGCCTGCGACACCTGTGCAGCCCGACGTCTACGTCCGCGAAGGCTCCGGCGGCCTCTGGCATGTGGAGCTGAACTCCGACACCCTGCCCCGCCTGCTCCTGGACCAGCGCTATCATGCCCGCGTTTCGGGCGGCTCGCGGACGGATCAGGAGAAGACGTTCGTCTCAGATTGCCTCGCCCAGGCCAACTGGCTGATGAAATCCCTGGATCAGCGCGCCCGCACCATCCTGAAAGTCTCGTCGGAGATCGTGCGGCAGCAGGACGCCTTCTTGGCCTTCGGCGTTCAGCATCTGCGCCCGCTCAACCTGAAAACCATCGCTGACGCGATCGGCATGCACGAGAGCACGGTCAGCCGGGTGACCTCGAACAAATACATGGCCACGCCGCGGGGCCTGTTCGAGATGAAGTTCTTCTTCACCTCGGCCATAGCCTCTTCGGAGGGCGGAGAAGCGCACTCGGCGGAAAGCGTGCGCGATCGCATCCGCAGGATGATCGATACCGAGGCCCGTGAGGCCGACGTGCATTCCGACGACCGCCTGGTCGAGCTGCTCAAGGAGGCTGGCGTCGATATCGCCCGCCGCACTGTCGCCAAGTACCGCGAAGCGATGCGCATTCCGTCGTCGGTGGAGCGTCGACGCAGGCTGAAGGAAAACGCGTAGGCGGAAATCGCCCTGCCCCCTTGGCGCGCCGCGCCGGACGCGCCAGATGACAACCAGATGCCTGATTCCCAGAAGACCTCGCTGCCCCTGTCCGCGATCCTGACCGACATCGCCGCGCACGGCGAGCCGCGGATTTCTGTCGCTGAGCTGACGCATTGGTTTGGCGGCCGCGCGATCGGCGCGCTGCTGTTCGTCTTCGGCCTGGCCTGCCTGCTGCCATGGCCGCCTGGAGGGACGACGATCTTCGGCCTGCCGCTGGTCCTGCTGGCGCCGCAGCTGATCATTGGCTCAACCGCGCCCTGGCTGCCCCGCGCCGTCAAGTCGAGGACGCTATCCACCAGCGACCTGCGCAAGGGCCTGCCGCGGGTGATCCCGTTCCTGCAGCGCGCGGAGGCGGTCTCGCGGCCGCGGCTGGTGTTTCTATTCGGCGCGGTGGGGGAACGTCTGATGGGCGTCGTGCTGTTGGCCCTGGCGCTCATCCTGATCCTGCCGATCCCGGGTGGGAACATTCCCCCGGCCCTGGCGGTCACCACGCTGTCGTTCGCACTGATCCAGCGCGACGGCCTGATCGCCCTTCTCGGCTACGCCATGGTCGCCGCCAGTGGGGTGGTTCTGATCGCGTTCGCTCACATTATCGTCAGGACCTTCACGCATGTCCTGACCATGTTCAGCGCCGCTTGACACCGATCGCTCTGCGGCGCGTTGATCGTTCATGCAAGTCCAGGTCACCGGCAAACATGTCGATGTCGGCGAGGCGCTGCGGACGCGGGTCTCGAACGAACTTTCCACCAGCATCGCGAAGTATTTCGACCGTGGCGGGGGCGCCGACGTCGTCGTCAGCCGTGAGGGTAGCGCCTTCAAGGTCGATTGCGCGGTCACCCTGGCGTCAGGCCAGCAACTGACCACCCACGGCCTGGGCGCCGACGCCCACCAGGCCTTCGATGCTGCGCTGGACAAGCTGTCCAAGCGGATCCGTCGTTACAAGGACCGCCTGAAGAGCCACCACGGCCAGGCCCTGGCCCGGCAGGCCGAAACCACCGCCTATTTCGTGATCCAGGCGCCCGACATCGAAGATGACGAGGCCGAGCCCGTGGGACCTGATCCCGCGTCGCCCGAGCCGCTGATCATCGCCGAGACCGAGCGGCCGGTGCGCGCGATGACCGTTTCACAGGCGGTGATGGAACTGGACCTGACCGAAGCTCAAACAATCGTGTTCCGAAACGCCGCGCACGGCGGACTTTCGGTGGTATATCGCCGCCCCGACGGAAACATCGGTTGGATTGATCCGGAACGCACCCGTGCCCGTAATGGTCATGGGGAGGGGGCGGGTCCGGCCCATTGATCCACTTGTCTGCCGCGTGCGCCCCGCCTCCCGTGGGCTTGCCGGCCTAGGGTTGGTTTTGCGAGCACCATGATCATCGGTGACCTTCTGGATCGCGCCGCGATCTCCGAACGCGTGAGCGCCGCCGACAAACGCAAGGCGCTGGCGGTGATCGCCGAGACGGCTGCACGGAACTTCGACCTCGACGCCGGCGACGTGCTGGACGCCCTGGTCGAGCGCGAGGCGGCAGGCTCCACGGGCGTCGGCCATGGGGTCGCCGTGCCGCACGCCCGCCTGTTGGGGCTGGACCGGATGCGGGGCGTGTTCGTGCGCCTGGAACACCCCGTGGAATTCGGCTCGGTGGACGACAAGCCTGTCGATCTGCTCTTCGCCCTCTTCGCGCCGAAGAACGCCGGCGCCGAACACCTGCGGGCCTTGGCCCGGGTCTCGCGGCTGTTGCGCCAGACCGACCTGCGCGAGCAATTGCGAAAGGCGCGGACGATCGACGCGTTGCACGCCCTGCTGGTTCAGGATGCGGCCGCGCGGCCATCCGCCGCCTGACGCGGGTTTTCATGGAAAGCGGCGCTGAGAGTTTGCGCCGACGGTTTCAGTGCACGGACACCGGCGCCAGTTCGTGGGCGACGGCTGCCGCGACGGCTGAGGCCTTGTCGCCCAGCACCGCGATGCGTTCGCCGTCCGCGCGATGAACGGCGTAAAGCACCTGCTCAGGGTGCAGTTCAACCTGGATCTGGGACGCGGGCACGCTGGCCAGGATTTCCGCGCCGAGGATCGGGCGGACATAGACGAGATCGGGTCCGCCCAGGGCGGCAAAGGCTTCGGAGCTCAATACAGGTGTCATTACGACCACCTCCTAACAAGGGGTAACGCGGGTTGGTACGATCGGGTTCAGCCGGTCGTCCGGATGGGGATGGACTGGACCCGCCCTTCAGGCGCCGGGCGGGCCAGGTCGATGTGCAGCAGGCCGTGCTCCAGGGCGGCGCTCTCCACCACCATCCCGTCCGCGAGCACGAAACTGCGGAGGAACCCGCGCGCCGCGATGCCGCGGTGCAGAAAGGCGTCCTCCGGCCGGGTCTGAGCGCCCTCGCGCCGGCCGGTGATCACCAGCTGGCGATCCTCGACGGTCACCTGCAACTGGTCGGGCGAGAAGCCCGCCACAGCCAGCGTGATCCGAAGACCCCCGTCGCCGAGTTCCTCGACGTTGTAGGGCGGGTAGGTCTCGGCCGCCGCCCGCGCCGCCCGCTCGATCAGGGTCCGCGTATGCTCGAAGCCAAGCAGGAACGGGCTGTCGAAAATCACGCCACGGTTCATAGTGCGAAGAGTCCTCCTTGAAGCGACTCTCCGGCCCTGCCGCCCAACAGCGGCGCGGCCTGACCGGATGACCCTATGTGGGGACCGGCGTTGCTGTGATCAATGGTCGCGGCGGCGGCTCTCCGGCCCGGCCTTCGCGGGGCGCCGAGGGAAAATCAGGTAACGCATGATCGCGAAGTTCCAGGCCGCGATCAGGACGGCCAGTCCCACCTGCGCGGCCAGGTAGTGGGCCCCCAGCCGGTCGACGAGCACGAACATCAGGCCGGCGTTGATGGCTCCGTTCGCAAAGCCCAGGCCCACGAACGCCGCAAGTTGACCGGCGGCCCCCTCCCGTCCTCTTGCGCCAAACGTCCAGGTCCGCTGCAGGGAAAAGCTGACCAGCAGCGATATCCCCCACGCCAGGGCCGCGGACGCCACGTACCAGAGCCCCAGGAGGTCGGTCAGCACATAGAGGCTCGCCACCAGGCTGCCGGCCGCCAGCCCGCCCGAGATCAGGAACCGCGCCGCCACGCCGGCCGCCTCGAGGCGCGTCGCCGCCATCCGCCGCTCAGCCCGGCCGCCGGGGCGTGGCCAACAGGCCGAGACTGGCCAGTCCCGCCAGCAGGCAAAGCACGCTGGAAGGGAAGATGTAGCGGGCGTCCGCCGCGGGTCCGACCAGAAACAGCAGCGCCGTATAGGCCAGCGCGCCTGCCATCATGGCCCCCAGCACGAGCGCCAGGCGCGGCCGCCGCCACGCCGCCGCCAGGGCCAGGACCAGGGCGACGGGATAGATCAGGGCGGGCCGCCGGCTTATCTGCGGGGCATTGTCCAGCACATAGCCGCTGACGCGCTGCGACAGCTCGGGGTCGCGCACGGTCAGGCCGTAGGGATTGGGCTCGATGTAGGGATGGACGGCATAGTGGACGCGGTCGTGGGCCATGCCCATTTGCTCAACGAACACGGCGGATCGGTGCGCCAGGTAGCATTGCGGCTCGCGGGCCAGCAGGCGCAGCCACAGGTCGCTCACGTCCGCGCCCTGAATGCCCGGCAGACCGGCCCGGGGCAGGGCAGAGAGCTGGAAGGCCCGGGGATCGTACAGCGTCCGCAACTGCGCCCCCGTCAGCACCCGTCCGCCGGTTGCGGCCACCGGCAGATAGTTGTGGCCACTGCAGGCCGAGATCCCGACCACGTCGAAGATCTGGGTGCCGCCTACGCTGTCCGCGGCCGGCAGCCGGACCAGATCGGGCAGCCGCCACTGGGTCGAGCCCCAGGCGAGGCCCAGGCTGACCAGCGCGGCCCCCGCGATGAGGGCGCGGGCGCCCGGCCCCGCTCCCGCCGTCGCCAGGGGGCGCCAGACCATGGCCGCCATCAGCGGCAGCACCAGCACCACGGCGTTGAACCGCAGCGCCAGCGACACGCCCAGCATCAGCACGCCCAGCACCGTAAGCGGCAGCACGCGGGCCTGGGCGGCGGCCAGCCACAGGCCCACACCGAGAACGGCAAAGCCGCCGGTCGGCACGTCGCGCCAGTGCACCATCATCGCGCCCAGCAGGGTCGGGAACCAGACCAGGGCGCCCACGAATCCAGCCCACAGCAGCCAGGCCAGCGCGCGCCGCGCGGCGAGCACATGCAGGATCAGCGCCGCGCCGAACAGCAGCACAAAGCTCTGTCCGATCAGCAGGCCCCAGGTGTCGGCGTGGGCCCATCGGCTCAGCACGAACAGATAGGTGTGCATCGGCGGCCACGCGGGCGAGTAGACGCCATACAGGGCCTGATCGTAGGCGATCAGGCTGTCGTACGACATGTAGCCGGGCCAGCTGGGCCAGGCGAAGGACACAGCGGCGGCCAGCGACAGCACGGCCGCCAGGATCCAGGGCGGCCGGCCCAGCGTCAGGCTGGCGGCGGCGGCGGCGGAGGCGCGGGCCACGAAGGACCTAGTATTCGATGTGCCCCAGCGGGCACACCGTCTTGCCGTCGGGCAGCAGGCCGTAGGCGTCGATCGGTCCCGTCACCCGCGCCAGGTCGGCGTTCCACCCGGTGTTGGCGTCCTTGATCTCGGGCAGGTACTGCGGAACGTCGGTGCGGGGGATCCCGCCCTCGCCGGCGCCCACGATCTTCATCTCCGTGTCGACCAGCAGCACCCGCGCCACGCGCGCGGCGGACTTCACGTCCCAGCCCCAGCCGTGCAGCTGCACGCCGGCCGGCGCGCCCGCATAGCGCTTCTGGACGATATCGGTATTGCCCTTGCAGACCCCGGTGGCGGGATAGAGCGTCCGAAGGCCCTTGCCGATCATGTCGGCCGCCCAGGCCGGCGCGGCGGGCGTGCCGCCCGCATCGGTCGGGACCACCCGTGCAGCGGGGGCGGCAGTGGCCGGGGCCGCGGCGGTTCCCGGCGCAGCGGCGGCTGGCGGCGGATTGTCCTGCCACTTCGGCTTGTCGCAGCCGCTGAGCGCGGTCAGGGCCGCCAGGGTGAGAAGGACGGTGCGGGTTCGGAGGATCATGCCGGGCATTTACGCCGCACCGCGCGCAGGGCGCAACGGGGGTGGGGCGAGCCGCCTCAACCGCAGTGCGCGCGAGCCGCAATGCTCTGGCGTTAGTCAGGCTCCCGGGCGCCGTGCCGGACCTCGAGAATGACCAACTGATCCGACTCGTGACAGTAGCGGATGAGGTATGGTCGCAGGATGACCGACTCCTGACGCCCCCCGGAGATCCGCCTGCCGCGGTCTGGCGCCGTTTCTAGACTGCGCGCCGTTGCGATCATACGTCGGGCGAGACGCTGCGCGGCCAAAGGGCTGAACTCGGCGATACAGGCCTGGATCGCGCGCAGATCGGATGCCGCGCCGCGCGTCCAGGTTACTCGAACCAAGCGGCCGGGGCCGGCTGCTCATCCGGCGTTCCCCAGGTGCCCAGCCAGGCGCAAACCTCGTCATTGGAAATCAGCCGCCCTGCGGCAACATCGGCGAGAGCCTCAGCCGCCCTGCGCGCGTCGGCAGCTTCATCGACCACGTCAAAAATGGCGGGTTCGTGCTTCATCGGCGAGTACTCTAACACGGCAGTGCGCGACGTGCACGTGATCGAGAAGCCATGGTGAGGGTCGAACCCCATGGGCTTCGCCGCCGCCGCGCGGAAGCTGACACGGTGGCCCCGCCTGAAATGGCGAAGGCCCGCTGGTCTCCCAGCGGGCCTTCATGGTGGAGCTTAGCGGAGTCGAACCGCTGACCTCTTGCATGCCATGCAAGCGCTCTACCAGCTGAGCTAAAGCCCCGAAGTCTCGGGCCTTCCTAGGGCGGACCCCAGGAAGGCGCGGAACCTATTCAAACCGCCCCCTCCGATCAAGCCCGCATGACAGGCTTTTTTCGGGGAGGGGGTGCGCCGACCGCTATCGGTCGTCCTCGCCCTCGCCAGGAAGGCCGTCGATCTCGGTCTCGTCGAACTCGTCTTCGTCCTCGTCCTCGAGGAACGGAACGTCGGCGTCGTCCTCCTCGACGTCGTCCTCGTCGGTGAACTCGCCCAGGTCTTCGGAGACGGCGGCAGGCTCGTCGGCCTCGTCGTCGTCGGTGACCAGCGGCGGCGCGTCGACCACTTCGTCGAGCTCGGGCGTGACGACCTCTTCTTCTTCCTCGTCCTCGTCGGTCTCCTTGGCGACGACCTGATCCTCGGCCTCCTCCGGCTCGGGCACGACGGTGCGGGCGCGGACGCGGCGGCTGCGGGCGACCTCTTCCGGGTCAAAGTCGTGGGCGCACTTGGGGCAGTGCGCTGGACGTTTGCCGAGATCGTAAAACTTGGCCTGACAGTTCGGGCAGATTTGCTTGGTGCCCAGTTCGGGATTTGCCAAAGGCGGCGACCCTCTAAAAATGTGTGTGGTTTGC
>JANPKX010000203.1:0-3229 GCA_031426235.1 Alphaproteobacteria bacterium
CGAGCAGGCCGCCCGGCTGCATGCCTCGCACTGGGGCGACGATGGTCTGGACGACCTGCCCTGGGTGTCGGGGTCGCGGGCGGCGCCGGCGGGCGCAGTGACGCCGGAACTGGTGGCGGGGCTGTGGCAGGGCTTCCGCGCGCGCTATGCCGAGCGCCTGAAGCCGCACTGGATCGAGGTTGGCGAGGTGCTGACCGCGCGCTGGGAGGCCTACAGCGCGTTGCACGATGGTCCCCGCTGCCTGACCCACAACGACTTCCGGCCCGACAACATGATGTTCGGCACGGCGGCGGGCGGGCGAGCCTGCACGGTGCTGGACTGGCAGTCGTTCGCCTATGGCGCCGGGGCGACCGACGTCGCCTATTTCCTGGCCGGAGCCCTGCCGCCGCCGATTCGCCGCGCGCACGAGCCTGAACTGCTGGGTCTCTATCACCGCACGCTGACAGCGCTGGGCGTCAGCGGCTATGGGGAGGCGGACCTGGCGCGGCACTACGCCCAGGGCGGTTTCCTGTTGTTTCTGACCGCCTTCTTCGCCTCGATGGTGGTGGTGCGCACGGCGCGGGGCGACGACATGTTCATGCAGATGCTGGGCAGCGCCAGCGATCACATCGCCGACCACAACGCGCTCAGCCGCCTGTAACCGTACCTGCAACCGTTTCGTACGCGCCTGGTGGGTCGGCGCGCGGCATGCCCATGCCGTTGGCGTGGGGTGAGACAAGATGCGTGGGCTGGATTGGGCGCTTGCCGCCGTGCTGGGCGCGGCGGGACCGGTTGCGGCGGCCGACGCGCCCGCGGATGGCGCCGTCCAGGAGGTGGTCGTGTTCGGGCGCGGCGAGGCTCGCATCGGCGTCGCTCATGCCGCGAGTGAAGGCACGATCGCCGGCGCCGACATGCTGGTGCGGCCGCTGCTGAAGACAGCCGAACTGCTGGAGGCGGTGCCGGGCCTGATCGCCGCCCAGCACTCCGGCTCGGGCAAGGCCAACCAGTATTTCCTGCGCGGCGTGAACCTGGACCACGGCTCGGACTTCACGACCTACATCGACGACGTGCAGATGAACTTCCGCACCCATGGTCACGGCCAGGGTTATCTCGACCTCAACGGGCTGATCCCGGAAACGATCGTCCGGGAGGACTTCCGCAAGGGCCCTTACCGGGCCGACGGCGGAGATTTCGCACTGGCAGGCGCCTCGTACCTGACCACGGTGGATGCCTATGACCGACCATGGGCCGCGGCGGAGGCGGGCTCGTACGGCTACGGCCGGGTCGCGGCGGGCGGGACGGTGGAAGGGGACGGCGGCGACGGGCGGCTGACCCTTGTGGGCGAGGGCCGCGTCTACGACGGGCCCTGGCAGCAGCCGGAGCGCCTGCGCCACTACGCGGGTTTCGCCAAATATGCGCGGGACACCGCGCTCGGCGCGCTCGAACTCACCGTCCACGCCTACCGCGGCGACTGGCGGCCGACGGAGCAGATTCCCGAGCGGATCATCGGCTCGGCGGTCTGCCCAGACGTGTTCTGCTCGCCCGATCCTACGGCCACGGGCCGGACACGCCGCATTGTCACCGACGCCCGCCTTACCGGCCACGGATGGAAGGCCAATGTCTATGCCCAGGGCTACGACTGGGACATGTATTCCAACCCCACCTACGCCAACGCCGACGGTTCCAGCGCCCAGATCCATCAGTTCGATCGGCGGCGAGTGTTCGGGTTGCGCGCAGAACGGTCGTGGGCTCTGTCCGAGCGGCTTGAGCTGCGGCTGGGGACGGAGAACCGCTACGACGATATCGACAAGGTGGGGGTGGTCCAGACCCGCCGCCGCGCCCTGGTCTCTTCGCTCGGGCTCTACCGCGTGAAGGAAGCGTCAGCCTCGGCCTATGCGGAGACGACGTGGCGGCCGCTGGACGGTCTGCGGCTGATCGGCGGGTTGCGCGGCGACGCCTACCACGCCGATGTGGGCGCCCGTGACGCCGCCGCCGCGGCGATCGGAACCGGCAAGGCCAACGATAGCGTCGTCTCGCCCAAGGTCAGCGCCGCCTATGCGATCAGCGACCGTATCGAGGTCTATGCGTCCTGGGGGCGGGGGTTTCACTCCAACGACGTGCGGGGGCACTTCGCGGCAACGCCGACGCCCATCCTGGTCAAGGGGACCGGCAAGGAGCTGGGCGCGCGGTTCCAGTCCGGCGGCTTCACCCTGACGACCACGTACTGGTGGCTGAACGTCGGCAGTGAACTGCGGTTTGTCGGGGATTCGAACGCCGTCGAACCGACCGGCGCCAGCCGCCGCCACGGCTATGAGGTTGTCGCCTTCTGGCGCCCGCTGCCCTGGCTGGCGATCGACGCGAATTATACGGGGAGCCACGCCCGCTACGACAACGGCGACCACATTCCCAACGCGTTCGAAAACTCAGCCGCCGTCGGTGTTTCGGCGGTCTCGGCGACGTGGGAAGGGGCTGTCCGCCTGCGCCACCTGGGCCCGTCCCCCCTGGTCGAGGACAACTCGGTTCGCGACCCCGGCAGTACGGTGGTCAACTTTCGGGGCGCAAGAAAGTTCAAGAATTTCGAACTCTACGGAGAGGTTCTCAACCTGCTGAACAGCCGGGACAAGGACATCGCCTACCTCTATGAAGCCTTCATCCCGGGGTTCGACGCCGCACCCGTCGAGGGTCGCATGAGCCGCGTGGTCGAACCGCGTACGGTCAGGGTCGGGGCGACCTACCGGTTCTGAGCATCCCTCCGCGATGCAAGGCAAGGGCCGTTCACCGCGCCATGTTCAGGACCTGGACCTGGGTGAATTCCTTCAGGCCTTCCTCGCCCAGTTCGCTGCCGATGCCGGAGAACTTGGAGCCGCCGAAGGGCAGGTGGGGTTGCAGGTCGGCGTGCTTGTTGACCCAGACGGATCCGGACTCCATCCCCTCGGCCAACCCCCAGGCGCGCTCGCTGTCCTTGGCCCAGATCGACCCGCCGAGGCCATAGATCGAGGCGTTGGCCCGGGCTACGGCGTCCGCGGGATCGGAGTATTTGATCACCGGCATCACCGGGCCGAACTGCTCCTCGTCGACCAACCGGGAGCCCTCGGCGATGTCGCGCACGATGGTGGGGTTGATGAAATAGCCCCTGTCGCCCTTGCGGTCGCCGCCGGCGATCACCTTGCCGTCGCGCTTGGCGCTCTCGATGAAGCCCAGCACCTTCTCGAACTGGGCCTTGTTCTGCAGAGGGCCCATCTGGGTGCCC
>JANPKX010000204.1:0-1572 GCA_031426235.1 Alphaproteobacteria bacterium
CGAGGCGGCCGGTGTCGCCGAGACCCAGATCCGTGAGGCCGAGACGACCCTTTCGGCGCGCGCCGCGGATCTGACGGCCGCCGCCGGAGAGGCGGGCGCAGCCGCGCGTGTCGCCGGCGAGGACCTGACCCGCCATATCGCCCGGCTGGAAACGGCCGGAAGCGGCGTCGCCGAGCAGGTGCGAGGGGTGGAGGCCGGCCTTTCTGAACAGCGGACCGCGCTGGTCTCGCTGTCTCAGGCGCTCAGGGACGACCATGTGGGTTTCGTCGAACAAGCCGAGAGCCATGCTGCGCGGTTGGCGGCCTTCATCGAGGAGGCGCGACAGTCATCGGCGGAGATGACCGAAAGCGCGTCCAGCGGCGGCGAGGCTCTGCGCTTGCTGATGACCGACGCCGCGCTTCAGTTCCGCGACCTTTCCGAGACCGCGAAGGCCGAGCGCGAGGAGTTTGGACAGTCGACCTTGCACGCTCTGGACGCGGTATCCGCGGCGGCGGCGGAGCAGCGTGCGCAGCTCGAAGCCCAGACGCGGGGGGCCATCGCCGCGCTCGGGGCGGCCGCCGAGGAGACCCGCGCCGCCGCCGCCCGACACGCCGAGGCTGCCCGCCATCAGGTGGACCAGCTTTCAGAAGCCGCGTTCAGTGCGGGGCAGAAGGCCAACCAGGTGTTCGAAGCGCGGCTGGAAGAGGCGCGGGGACTGGTCGAGCAGTCCTCCAAGCTGGTCGAGGATGCCGGCGATACGACGGCCAGGAAGCTGGAGGCCGCGGCCACCGCGGCGCGCACGACGCTGGACGAACTCTCCGCCCTGCTCACCGAAGTCGAAACCCGCGCCGAGCGGTTGCCGGTCGCCGCCCGCGGCCAGGCCGAGCAGATCCGCGCGGTTGTGGCCGAAGGGCTCGAAGACCTGAGGTCCGAGGCCCGCCGCACGGCCGAGGAAGCCCAGGCCATCGACGCGGCCTTCCAGCAGCGCGTGAGGCGCAACTTCGACATGCTCTCCGAGGCCGTGAAGCTGATGGGCCTGGCGACCGAGGCGCCGCCAATGCGCGCCGCGCCGCCTGAGGCGCCGTCGCCCGAGCCCGCACAGCCGCGGGCGCCCTTGAACGACCCGTCGTTAGGCGACCGCATCGGTCTGCGGAACCGCATCCGTCTCACCCCGACCGCCAGCGACAAGGAGTTCTCCGCCGTGTTCGAGGCTGCGTCTGGCGGCGCGGCGGCGCCTGCCGACGACGAGGTGGACGACGGCGATCCCGAGGGCGACAACTGGACGTGGAAGGACCTCTTGGCCTCCTTAGACGGCTCGGAGGGTGTCGGCGAGAGCCTGGAGGACACCCTGGCCGGCGAACTTGGCGGCATGGGTGTCGATCCGGCGAGGCTGCTGCCTCAGCCCCGTGTGTTCGAGATCTGTGCCGCCATCCAGACTGGAGACGTGGACGGCGCCCGCGAAGTGGTGCGCAAGTTGGCGCCCGCGGCCACTCGGCGCATCGGCCGCCGACTGTCAACCGACGAGGACCTGCGGCGCCATGCGGAGGTCTACATGCGCCGCTACAAGACCCTGATCGACGAAGCCGTCGCCCG
>JANPKX010000205.1:0-6462 GCA_031426235.1 Alphaproteobacteria bacterium
TTCATCTTCAGGAACGGACGGCTCATGGCGGCGGCTCTATAGAGCAAAGCCGCGCCGCCCGCACGTGGGTCAGGACTTGTGCACGCCCAGCGGCTCGAACGCAGCCTGGGCGCGGCGAACTCGGGCCTGCATATCGGCGACCGCGTCGGGGTACAGGGAGGCGAGGTTATAGGCCTCGGACGGGTCGGCGCGGACGTCGGTGAGGATGCCTTCGTAGCGGGCGGGCAAGGGAAAGTCATAGGTGCGGTAGTAGGAGCGGACCACGTACTTCCAGCGGTCGGTACGGATCGCAGCGACCTTTTCGTTGTCGAACAGGATCAGTTCGTCATGCGGGCTCTTCGCGCCGCGCATCAGGACGTCCGTCAGATCCCGACCATCGATCTGCGTCGCCGGCAGCGGCTTGCCCGCCATGGCCAGCAGCGTCGGCATGAGGTCGATATTCATCGCGATCTCGCGGCTGACCTTGCCGGCGGGTAGCCGTCCCGGCGCGCAGGCGATGAACGGCACGCGATAGCCGCCGTCCCACCCGGCGCCGCCCTTGCGGTCGCGCAGGCCGCCGGACGAGCCCTCGAACCAGGGGCCGTTGTCCGACGTCACGATGACGAGGGTGTCGCGCTCGAGGCCCAGGGCCTTGAGGCGAGCCCTCAGCCGGCCGACCTGGTCATCGACCTCCTCGACCACGTCGCCATAGGCCGCGGCGCGCGAGTGGCCGGCGTGGTCGGGGTGAGGGAACAGGCCAAGATGCGGCGCCGTCAGGGTCAGCATCAGGAAGAAGGGGCGATCGCGGTTGTCCTCGATGAACCTCAGGCCGCGGTCGAAGAAGCGCTCCGTCAACCGCGGGAAATCGACGTCTTCCTTGGTGAGCTCGAGGCCAGGTCCGTCCACGAACAACGACAGCGGCGTCATGTCGTGGCTGTACGGAAGGCCGAAGAAGAGGTCGTAGCCGTGGATCGTCGGCGGCCAGAACGGTTGCACATGCCCCAGGTGCCACTTGCCGATCAGGGCAGTGGCGTAGTCGGGATGCAGCGCCTCGGCGATGGTGATCTCGGAGAGAGGCAGGCCACGGGTGTCGCCCGGCTGGATCACCTGCCAGCCGAGCCCGGTGCGGATCGGGTAGCGGCCGGTCTGCAGGCCGGCACGCGAGGGCGTGCAGATGTTGGCCGAGGCGTAGAAGTCGGTCATCCGCACGCCCTCGCGGGCCATCCGGTCGAGGTTGGGGGTCGCGATCAGACGCGAGCCCTGAACACCGAGGTCGCCGTAGCCGAGATCGTCGGCCAGGACGACGATGATGTTGGGCGGCCTGCGCGCCGGCGCCGCCCGCGCCGCGCCGGCCGCGCCCAGGGCGCCCATGCCGGCCAGAACCTGCCGCCGTTGCAGCGCCGAGCCCTTGCCCATACCGTCTCCCCGCGTTGCCGCGACCTTGGCGAGGGTCGCGGCGGCTGCCGAGGTTCAGCTGCGCTCGATGGCCGAGGCGGTGTCGTCGATCATGCTGACGATGCGGTCGAGGTCTTCGGGCGTGACGGGGCGAGCCGTGCGGTTCTTGAGCGCGAGGCTGAGGTTCATCATCGCCCGTCCGATCCGGGGCCGACCGGGACCGGCGCTGCGAGCGGCGTCGTCCATCTTGGCGAAGGCCTGCTCGACGCTGAGGCGGTCGCGGTCCAGCTCGGCCTTGCCGGCATCGGTGACCTCGAAGTGCTTACGGCCCGCCTCGCCCGCCGCCTGCCGAATCATCCCCTCGTCCTCCAGCATCGCCAGGGTGGGATAGACGACGCCTGGCGAGGGCCGGTAGGCGCCGCCGGTACGCTCCTCCAGCGCCTTGATCAGCTCATAGCCGTGGCGCGCCTCCTCCTCGATCAGCGCCAGCAGGACGAACCGTAACTCGCCGTGGCCGAAGAACCTGCCGAAGCGGCGGTGGCGTCCGTGACCTTCGGGGCCCTCGCCGTGATGGCCCATGTGGCCCCAGCCGTGGCGACTGTGGTGGCGGCGGTCGAGGAATGAAAAGTGTCGGTGCATTCGATTTAGACTCCTATTAGATATGTCTGATTGTCAGATATATCGAAAAAAGAACGCTAGGCAAGCTGTTTTTCGACTGTATCTAAACTGTGTCTCAAGACCGCGCCCCTCTACCGCTGTCATCCGGGTTTCGCGGCACGCGAAGACCGGGACCCAGCTTGCAGCGGTATTTTGGGGGCGAACCTTCGCCGCCTTGCGGGCTTGGATTTCTCAGGATGGGTCCCGGTCTCCCGCCTGCGGCGGAAACCGGGATGACAGCGGGGGTGGGGGGCGGTTGTCAGGACTTGCACGGAAGAGCGCAGCGCTATTCCGTGCTTTGCCTCAAGCCGTGCGGTCCACCGCGAACGGTCCGAAGGCCTGCTGGACGGGCATCACCTCGAGGGTGTTGACGTTGATGTGCGCGGGCAGGCGCAAGACGCCTTCGCAGACCAGGGCCACATCGTCGGCCGAGAGGGCGTGGACGCCGGCGTACACCTTGTCGGCCGCCGTCTGGTCGCCGGAGAAGCGGACGACGGAGAACTCGGTGTCGGCCATGCCGGGCTCGATCGAGGTCACCCGCACCGGGGTGCCGATCAGGTCGGCGCGCAGGTTGAGCGAGAACTGGCGCACGAAAGCCTTGGTGCCGCCGTACACGTTGCCGCCTGGATAGGGATAGCTGGCGGCCACCGACGACAGGTTCAGCACGTCGCCGCGGCCTCGCGAGACCATGCCCGGCAGCACCGCGCGGGTGACCTGCACCAGGCCGGTGATGTTGGTGTCGATCATCTGGCGCCATTGGGCCAGGTCCGCCTCGTGCGCCTTGCCGAGGCCCAGGGCCAGGCCGGCGTTGTTGTAGAGGATGTCGATGGCGGCGAAGGCGGGCGGCAGGCCGGCCATCAGGGCGTCGATGGAGCCCGGGTCGCGGACATCCAGCGTGCGGGTCAGCAGCCGGTCGGTCGGAAGCTCGCCGGCCAGCGCCTCAAGCCGCTCGGCGCGGCGGCCGGTGGCGATCACGCGCGCGCCGGCGGCCAGCAGCCGCCGCGCCATGGCTTCGCCAAACCCGGAGGTGGCGCCGGTGATCAGGGCGATCCGCCCCTCTGCCCACTGTTCGCTCATGCCGTCCCTCTTGCGTGCTGCGGGGGATAGGGGCTGCAACGCGCGCCGTCCAGCGGGTGGACTTCGCGCGCGCCGCGCCTATCTTCGCCCCATGAGCTGGCCCGCCATCTACATGGACGCCGAGATCAAGCCCAACCGGTCGCTGTCGCGGCGTGGGTTCTACATCCTGCTCGGGATAATCTCGGCCGCCAACCTGGCGTCGGGGATCATGTTCCTGATCATGGGGGCGCACCTGGTCCCCATCTTCCTCGGGCTGGACGTGGCGGCGATCGCCGTCGCCCTGGTCGCCAGCAATCGGTCGGGGCGGATCATCGAGCGCGTGCGGGTCACCGGCGCCGACGTGGTGATCACCCATGAGACTCCGAAGGCCGCGCGCGTGGTCTGGGAAAGCCCCACGGCCTTCACGCGGGTCAGCACCGAGCGGGACGAGGACGACAAGGTGACGAGCCTGACCCTGGCCCTGTCCGGCCGGCGGTGCGCCGTGGCCGAGGCGCTGAGCCCCGGCGAGCGCGGCGACTTCGCCCGCGCCCTGGAAGACGCGATCTGGCGCGCCAAGCGCGGGGGCTGAGCGCGTCTGGACCGACCCTGCCAATTTGCGGGCGCTTGCAAATGGTTTAGCGCTAAGCTATATGGTTTAGTACTAAACCATTGGAGGCCCGCATGCCGACCCGTCGCACCGTTCTCGAACTTCTGGCCCTGGGCGGGGCCGCGACCTTGCCGGCCGCCTGCGCCTCGTCCGTTGGACCCGACCCCGTCGCGGCCTGGCGCAACCCGGGCGCCGGCGAGACAGACCCCCGCCGCTGGGCGCTCGCGCACGCCATCCTGGCCCCCAACCCCCACAACCGGCAGCCCTGGCTGATCGACCTGCCGGGCGCGGACGAGATCGTGCTGTACGCCGACACCACCCGGCTGCTGCCCGCCACCGACCCGCCGAACCGCCAGATCACCCTGGGCTGCGGCGCCTTCCTGGAGGTGCTGGCCCTGGCGGCCTGCGAACGCGGCCTTCGGGCCGACATGACCCTGTGGCCGGACGGCGAGCCGCAGCCGGTGCTGGACCAGCGCCCGGTCGCGCGCGTGCGGCTGACGGCCGACCCGGCCCTGGCCCGCGACCCGCTATTCGCCCAGATCACCCGCCGGCACACCAACCGCGAGACCTATGACCTCAAGGCCGCGCCCAGCGCCGCCGACCTGGCCAGGGTGGTCGGCGCCGCCGGCGCGCCGCTGAGCGCCGGCGCGGTCGCCGATCCCGCCGGGGTCGCCCGCCTCGTGGACCTGGGCGCCCAGGGATTCGCCCGCGAGATCACCACCAAGGCGACCGCCCAGGAGTCGGCGCGGCTGACCCGGATCGGCGCCGCCGAGATCGCCCGCCACCGCGACGGCATCTCTATGGAGGGGCCGTTCCTGGAAGGCCTGTCCGCCCTGGGCATCCTGACCCGCGAGACGATGGGCGACCCGGACTCCTTCGCCACCAAGACCGCCATCGACATGTACGCCAAGACCATCGCGGCCACCCCCGCCTTCGTCTGGCTCAAGGGCCCCGACAACAGCCGCGCGACCCAGATCGCGGCGGGCCGCGCCTATGCGCGTATGCAGTTGACGGCCACCGCGCTGGGCCTATCGATGCAGCCGTGGAGCATGACGCTGCAGGAGTTCCCGGAGATGGCGCCGCTGTACCGCCAGACCCAGGCCGCCCTCGGCGCGACCCCCGAGGCGCCCCTGCAGATGCTGGTCCGGATCGGCCGCGCCAAGGCCGCCCCGCCCGCCCCGCGCCGTGGCCTGGCCGAACACCTCCGCACGTGAGCGGCCCGGACCCGAAGACCGACCCCTCTGGCGACCCGCTGGCCTTCGTCTTCTTCAACGAGGTCGGCATCATCGAGCACCTGGCCCGTACGGCGGCCGAGCGGGTGATGCCGGACGGCCTGTCGATGGCCGGGTTCACCGTGCTCAACCACATGATCCGCCTGCGCCACGCCCGCCGCGCCCCTGCCCAGATCGCCAGCGCCGTCCAGGTGACTAAGGGCGCCATGACCGGCACCATAAAGCGCCTGGAGGCCCAGGGCTGGGTCGAGATCGTCCCCGACCCCAAGGACGGCCGCGGCAAACGGGTCAGCGTGACGCCGGCGGGGCGCGCGGTGCGGGATGAGGCGGTGGGGAGGCTGGCGCCGGCGTTCGCAGCGCTGTTCCAGGCGGTGGATGCGGCGCGGATCGAGGCGTTGCTGCCGACGCTGCAGGCCGTGCGCCGGGCGCTGGATGCGGCGCGGGATTAGGGGCGGATCTCGGCGATGGGCGCAGCGCGCACGATTTGCCGCGCAGATTGGGGCGGCCGCAGGTGACTCATCTCTCCCGTTGAGGGTGTCCGGTTCCCGGAACGTCTGCAATGTCGCAAATTCGACCGTCCTTGCGTACCGCTTGGCGGGCGATCCCGGCCCGCCAAGCGAACGTTGCGAACGTCTCAAAAGGGCAGAAGCCGCAGCTTGTGCCGCACACACTCTCCAGAGCATCCGTGTCGACCGTCAAGCTACTCCGGCAGGGCCGTGAGGATGGCGTGGGCGACGGCGGTGAAGTTGCCATTGTAGTGATGGCCGCCGGCGAGCCGCACGCTGCGGATGATACTGGGCGAGAAGGTCGGACAGGCCGCGTTGCCTTCCTGGTCGCCGTAGATGCAGACGACGGGGGTGCCCTTCAGCGCCGCGAGCGCCGGGGCAATCTGATAGGCCGAGCCGGCGCTCAGATCGAGCCAGTCTCCCGGGCGGAATTCCAGTTCGCCATCCGTGTCGACGCCCACCAGCGCGACGCCGCGGATGTGGCTGCGCAGGTCGGCCGGCAGGTGCGGGATGATCGCCGGCAGAGCGTCGGCCCCGAACGAATAGCCGCTCAGGATAATGCGGGACTTACCCCAGGCGGCCATGTAGTGGCGTAGCACGGCCGTCAGGTCGGCCGCGGCGCCCTGCGGCGTGCGCGCGGTCCAGAAGTAGCGGAGCGAGTCGTAGCCAACGACAGGAATACCGGCCCGCACGAAGCCAGCGGACATGCCTTGGTCGATACCCGCCCAGCCGCCGTCGCCGGAGTAGAACACCGCCAGGGTGTCACCGCCGCCGGCCGCGGACAGGGCCGTCAACGGCAGCGTCGCCAAGTGGGCGTCCCGGGGCGTGCCGGGAGAACTTGACGCCGTCGTCGCGGCCGCGGGGTGCAACGAGGCGAAGGCCTGGGCGAACTCCGGGGCCCAATTGGCCGTGACCGAATAGCCGTGACCGACTTTCGGCAGGTCGACGACCCGGCCGTCCGGGACCTGGGCCATGAAGGCGTGGGTCGCGGCCGGCGGGCAGACCTGGTCCTGCCCGCCTTGCAACGCGA
>JANPKX010000206.1:0-4933 GCA_031426235.1 Alphaproteobacteria bacterium
CCTACGTTAAGGCGGTCAAGCAGCCCGGCGACATCCTGGACGGCCTGCGCAACGGCCGGGTCTTCACCACCCTGGGCGACCTGATCTCGGAACTCGACGTCACCGCCACAAGCGTCGACGGCCGCCAGCGCGCAGAGATCGGCGGGGCGCTGACGGTTCCACGTGGCTCTGACGTCACCGTGGTGATCCGTGTGCGCGACCCGGCCGGCGCGAACGTCGGCGGCCATGCCGCCGAGGTGTCGCGGGTCGACCTGATCGTGGGCGACGTGACCGGCCCCGCTGCCGACCGTACGACCGACCGCAACCCCACCACCCGCGTCGCACGCCGTTTCACCGCGAAGGACTGGGTCCGCGACGGCGAGCGCCTGTCGATGGTCTACACGATCTCCAACGTCACCGGCCCGCTCTACCTGCGCGTCCGGGGCACGAACGGCGCCGACTTGGAGCCCCCAGCCGACACGGCCGGCGAAGACCCCTGGGCCGACCTGTGGTTCTACGGCAACCCGATCTTCGTCAACGCGCGCTGAACCGTCAGCGCATGACCGTCCCCATGATCCGAAGGCGGCTGACCCCGCCATCGGGATAGATATTGAGGCGCACAAAGCGGACCGCGCCGATCGTCGCCAGCTCGGATCGGAACGTGTGCATGGTGTCGGCCGATAGCTTCACCTCCGGCAGCAGGACCGGCCAGTCCTGGGCCTGCGCGGCGATCTCGGCCGGCGTGCCGTGCGCGCGCGCCGAAGCCTGGATCGAGCACCGGTCGGGGTAGTTTCCCTTGAAGTGCGCCGTATCGACGATGACCTCCTCAATCTTGCCGAAGGTCCCGAGCGCCAGGACGGCCCAGTCATGGCCCGGCTCGCGCCGCCGCCGGGTTTCCCAGCCGTCTCCCATGTTCACGCCCCGACCCGGCGCGGACAGGTTGCCGACCGCCCCATAGTGCTCGTCGTTGGCGATGATGCCGCGCCCGCCGTTGGCGACGGCCAGCAGGTCGATCACCTCGGCGTCATCGACCTTTGTCCAGTCCGGGTCGACTCGGCCCCAGGCCCGCAGGCGCGCGACGCCCCCGTCGGGATAAATGTGCAGGCGGATGTGGGTAATCGGCGCCGGGTGCTCGACCGGCACATAGACCCGGTCGTCGCCCTTAAGATCCAATCGGCTCGTGACCGTCACCCAGCCGTCTTCCGGAACTTCGTCCGCCGAAGTGCAAACCTCGATCTGTGCGCCTGGGGGATAGTTGCCCGTGAAGTGGCTGGTGTCGATTTCGAAACCGGCGACCACGCCCGCCACGCCCAGCCGGATCACGCACCAGTCGTGGCCGGTCACGCGCTTGCGCCGGCTTTCCCAGCCGTCCATCCACTTGCCGTTGTCGTCGTACTTGCCGGGGATGAAGACCGGCGGCGTGGGATCGATCAGCCGCGCTTTGTCGGCGAAGAAGTCGTCGGTGGCGTAGACCACCGCGCTGCCCAAGCGGGGCTGGGCGAGGTCCACATGCTGGCGGCGCAGGTCGTCGAACACCGTGAAATCCCTTCTAGATCAGGTCGGCCAGCCGAAACCCCGCGATCCGGTGGATCTGGGCGAGGGCCGTTTGGAACTCGGTTTCGGGATCGTTGCGCAGCCGCGCCTCGAAGGCGGCCAGGATCTCGGCCCGGCTCGCCCCCTTCACCGCGTAGATGAAGGGAAAGCCAAAGCGGCCGTTGTAGGCGCCGTTCAGGCGCTGGAAGGCGGCGAACTCATCTGCGCTGCACTGGTCCAGGCCTGCTCCGGCCTGTTCCTTCACCGAGGCGTCCGCCATCCTGGCCCGGCTGGCCAGTTCGGGATGGGCGCGTATCAACGTGAGCTTAGCCTCCCGTGGCGCGGCGTCCACCGCCGCGGCCATGGCGCCGGCCAAGTCGTCCGGGGGCGGCCAGCACGCCTCCGCGACCCAGGGCGAGCCCTCGTAGACCGCGCCGAAGCGGGCGATGAACTGCTCTCGGCTCATAGCCGCAAGGCTCATTTGGTCCTCCCCTCTTGCGGGAGGGGGACCACGCGCAGCGTGGTGAAGGGGGCTTTGCCGCCGACACTGCGGATGGGTCGGACCCCCTCCACCGCGTTCCGCGGTCCCCCTCCCCCGGCGGGGTAGGACCAGAACCGTTCAGCCCGCATACGGATGCCGCTCCCGCCAGTGCCGGGCGATGTCGATGCGCCGGGCGAACCACACATCCTGATGCTCCAAGGCGTAGCGTAGGAAGCGTTCCAGCCCCGCCATCTTCCCCGGCCGCCCGACGATGCGGCAATGCAGCCCGACGGACATCATCTTCGGCCGATCTGCGCCCTCGGCGTACAGCACGTCGAAGGCGTCCTTGAGATAGCTAAAGAACTGCTCCCCGGTGTTGAGGCCCGTGCCGGGGAAGCGCATGTCGTTGGCTTCCAGGGTGTAGGGCACGATCAGCTGCGGCTTGCGCCCGACATGGCTCCAGAACGGCAGGTCGTCGGAATAGTCGTCCGCGTCGTAGAGGAACCCCCCGTCGTCGGCGACCAGCCGGCGGGTGTTGGGGCTGGTGCGGCCGGTGTACCAGCCCAGCGGCCGCTCGCCGGTCAGCCGCCGGTGGATCTCGATGGCGCGGGCCATGTGCTCGCGTTCGATCCGCTCCGGCACGTCCTGATAGTTGATCCAGCGCCAGCCGTGGCTGGCGATCTCGTGACCGCCCTCCAGCATGGCCTCGACTGCGGCAGGGTTGCGCTCCATCGCCATGGCCACGCCGAACACCGTCACGGGCGTGCCGTAGCGCTCGAACAGCCGCAGCAGCCGCCAAACGCCGGCGCGGCTGCCATACTCGTAGATCTGTTCCATGCTCATGTGCCGCGCGCCCACCACCGGGGCGGGAGCGATCATGTCGGACAGGAAGGTCTCGGAGGCTGCGTCGCCGTGCAGGACGGAATTCTCCGCGCCCTCTTCGTAGTTGAGCACCAGCTGGATCGCGATCCGCGCCCCGCCCGGCCAGTCGGCATGCGGCGGCTGGCGGCCATAGCCGATCAGGTCGCGGGGGTGGTTCGCTTCAGGCATGGCTGACCGGTTAGCAGGCTTTGCGGCGCACACACCGTCGCAGTCCGCCGATAAGGTTGCAATTCCCCCGGCGCGCGCCGATTCTGAGCGGCTGCGACATGGATAGGCAATGAGCGGTCTGACCACCCACGTTCTGGATACGATGCACGGGCAGCCCGCCTCGGGCCTCAGCCTGCGCCTGACCCGCGACGGCGCGGTGCTGGCCGAGGCCGTGACCAATCTGGACGGACGGATGGACCGGCCACTGCTGGGCGGCGAGGCGATGGCCCCCGGGGCCTACCGGCTCGAGTTCGACGTCGGCGAATACTTCCGGGATTTGGGCGTCGCCTTGCCCTCCCCCGCCTTCCTGGAAACCGTGGTGATCGCGTTCGGGATCGCCGATGCGGGCGCGCACTACCACGTGCCGCTGCTGGTCAGCCCCTATGCCTATTCGACCTACCGGGGCAGCTAGGGTGGGACGGCCGATCCGATTCCTGCTGGACGGAGAGGTGCGCGAGCTTGCCGCCGACACGGACCCGACGCTGACGGTGCTCAACCTGCTCCGCTACCATCTGCGCCTGACGGGGACGAAGGAGGGCTGTGCCGAAGGCGACTGCGGCGCCTGCACGGTCGTGCTGGGTGAGTTGGAGGCGGGACAGGTGCGGTTCCGCGCCGTGAACGCCTGCATCCTGTTCGCCCCGGTGCTGGACGGCCGGGCCCTGTTCACGGTGGAAAGCCTGGGCCGCGAAGGCGCGCTGCATCCCGTCCAGCAGGCCCTGGTGGACACCCACGGCTCTCAATGCGGCTTCTGCACCCCGGGCTTCGTGATGAGCCTCTACGCCCACCAGCTCGAGGGCGGGCCGGACGACACGGCGAGCCTGAAGGATGCTCTGGCCGGGAACCTGTGCCGCTGCACGGGTTACGGTCCAATCCTGGCCGCCGGCCAGGGCTTGCCCGCCCCGTCGGCAGCCGCGAGCGATCTGGCGGCCCGGCTGGGCGAGATCCAGCCGACCGAAGCGCTGGCGCTCTCGCACGGGGATCGGCGCTTCTTCGCCCCACGGAGCGCCGACGAACTGGCGCACCTCGTCGACCAGAACCCGGACGCCACGCTGCTGGCGGGCGGCACCGACGTGGGCCTTTGGGTGACCAAGCAGCATCGGATACTGGACACCGTTATCTCCCTCAACGAAGCCACGGACCTGAGGACCATCGAGGACCTGGGCGACGCGGTCCGGATCGGCGCCGGCGTGCGCTATGCCGACGCCCACGCCACCCTTGCCGCCATGCACCCGGCATTCGGCGACCTACTGCGCCGGCTGGGCGGGCTGCAGGTGCGCAACCTGGGCACCGTCTGCGGCAACATCGCCAACGGTTCGCCGATCGGCGACATGCCGCCCGCCCTGATCGCCGCCGGCGCGACCCTGGTGCTGCGCCGAGGCGCCGAGCGGCGCACCCTGCCCCTCGAGGACTACTTCATCGCCTACGGAAAGCAGGACCGCCGGCTTGGCGAATTCGTGGAGGCCGTGATCGTCCCGAAGGTCGTCCCGGGCCGCGTGTTCGCCATCGCCAAACTGTCCAAGCGCCTCGACCAGGACATCTCGGCCGTCTGCCTGGGCCTGTCGATCGGTCTGGACGAGGGCCACGTCCGCGACGCCCGGATCGCCTTCGGCGGCATGGCCGCGACGCCGATGCGCGCCGCCGCCTACGAGGCCGCACTCGTGGGCCGGCCTTGGACCCGAGCCACGATCGAGACCGCCTGTGCCGCGCTGGACCAGGATTTCACCCCCATCACCGACATGCGCGCCTCGGCCGCCTACCGCCTGGACGCCGCTAAGGGCCTGCTCCTGCGCGCCTACCTGGAAGCCGCCGAGGCCGCCCCACGCCTGGCGGACGCCACGGCGGTGACGGCGT
>JANPKX010000207.1:0-4355 GCA_031426235.1 Alphaproteobacteria bacterium
CGGCCCGCCGCACGGGCCCGGCGGGACGTCGCATCGTGGCCCGAACACCGTCATTGTCCCGGATCACAGGCGGGCCGGACCTGGGCGCCGCGCGCGTATCTGGGATCCTGATTGGCGAGCCGGCCCAGTGGCGGTTCGCCGGCTCGGCGGAGGTGGCCGACGCGGACCTGGGGGACTACCGCCTTGCAAGGATCTCAGGCCCGCTGGAGATCACAGGGTCGAAGGGCGTACATGCCGTAAAGGCGCGGCTGACGGGGGGCGGCGGGCAGGGCGCCGGCTTCGCCGCGGCTATCCTGGGCGGCGCGCCCACCGCGCTGGTCGAGGCCGAGCGGCTGGCGAACGGCCAACTCAGGCTTGGCCGACTGGACATGGCCGGGCGCGGGTTGCGCGTTGAAGCCACTGGCGGTCGCAGCCTGTTAGGAGCCTTGAACGTCAAGGGGCGCGCCGAGGTGTCGAACCTGGCGGCGGCGCGGCCGGGCGCCAGCGGCAGCGCCATACTCGAAGGCTCGGCCACCCAAACCCGGAGCGGGGCGCCGTGGATGATGACCGTAAACGCTCGTGGGGAACGGATGGCGTTGGGCGTGGCTGAGCTGGACCGGCTCTTGGGACCGCGGCCACAGCTTCGCGCCCAGGCAAGTTTTCAGGCCGGCCGCCTGTCGGTCAGCAAGGCACAGCTTGATGGCGCGGCGCTCACCGCGTCGGTCGCGGGCCAGCTGTCGGCGGCGCAGCTGGCGCTTAAGGGCGACTGGAGCGCATCGGGACCCTGCCGCGCCGGGCCGGTCGAAGTGAGCGGCCGGGCGCGCGGCACGGGCGCGGTGACAGGCGATCCCGGCGCGCCGCGTCTCGATCTGATCGCGGATCTTGAGCAGATCGATCTGCCGCGGCTTCCGCTGCGGGACGGGCGCCTGACCCTGACGTTCCAGCGGCAGCCCGACGGGTCGACGGGCACGGCCGCTCTGGTCGCCGCGAGCACCTACGGCCCGGCCCGGGCGCGCTCGGACTTCCGCTTCGTGTCCGACGGGGTCGAGCTCTCCGACCTCTCAGTGGATGCGGGAGGCGTCAAGGCGGACGGATCCCTGTCCCTGCACCGCCGCACCCCCTCGGCTGCGGACCTGACGCTCGCCATCACGCGCGGCGCCTTCCTCGACGCAGGGCGGATCGCCGGGACCGCCAAGGTGCTGGATACCGCGGGCGGCGCGCGGGCCCGCCTGGACCTTCGTGCTGAAGGCGTGCGCACCTCGGGCTCAACCGTCGCTGTGCGCACCGCCAGGATCACCGCCGATGGCCCGCTGTCCCGCCTCCCGTTCGTCGCGGAGGCGCGCGGTGCGTCGGGCCAGGGCGCCTGGACCCTGGGCGGCGAAGGTGTCCTCAACGACGCGGCGCCCGGCTACCTGCTGGCGTTCAACGGCAAGGGGACGCTTGGCGGGCGGGATCTGCACACGACCGAGACGGCGACCCTGCGCTTCGGCGGAGGGGAGCAGAGCGCCCGGGTGCGGCTCGCGGGCTCGGACGGTGGGCGATTGGAACTGGATGGGCGTCTTAAGGACGGCTCTGCGGACGTTCGGGCGAAGGTGGCCGAGATGGGCCTCAACCTGTTCGATTCGGACTTCGACGGCCGCATCAACGGCGTTCTGGTGGCGCAGGGTCGGGGCGCGCGGCTGGATGGGACGCTGGACGCCCAACTGACGGGTGCGCGCGGGCGGGGCGCGCCGGCCAATCAGGGGATCGACGGAACCCTCCGCGCGCGGCTCGCCGACAGCACCTTGACCTTGGATCTCGCGACCAGCAGCGCCCAGGGGCTGCGGGCGAACGCCAATGTGGTGCTTCCGGCCGAGGCCTCGGCCGCGCCATTTCGGATCGCTTTGGCCAGACAGCGACCTATGCGAGGTCGGTTCTTCGCGGAGGGCGAGGTTCGCCCACTGTGGGAACTCGCGATCGGCGGCGAGCGCGCC
Organism: Alphaproteobacteria bacterium; assembly: GCA_031426235.1. Classification (GTDB taxonomy): domain Bacteria; phylum Pseudomonadota; class Alphaproteobacteria; order Caulobacterales; family Caulobacteraceae; genus Phenylobacterium. The sequence continues at coordinate 1,953 of JANPKX010000207.1, forward strand.
CTGTCCGGCGCCGTGCGCACAGAAGGTACGTTGAGCGGCACTCTGGCCAAGCCGCGCGCCTCGGGTCAGATCGCGGTCGACCGTGGGCGGTTCGATGATGGCGCGAGCGGCCTGAGCCTGCGCGACGTCGCGCTGAAGGCGGTATTCGACGAAAGCGCCGTGAACGTCAGTGAGGCGCGTGGCGTGGATGGACGGGGCGGGCAATTGACGGGGCAGGGTCGCGTCAGCCTGGCTCCGGACGGCGTCTCCAGCTTCAAGCTTGACCTCAAGGGCTTCCGGCTCATCGACAACGAAACCGCCACGGCCGTCGCCACCGGGCAGGCCGCGATCAACCGCGGCGCCGACGGCGCGGCGAAACTTTCCGGCGACCTTACCATCGACCGGGCGGATGTGGCCGCCGACCCTCCGGTACCGTCCGGCGTGGTTGCGATCGACGTGCGTGAGGTGAACCGGCCGGACGATTTGCCACTGGCATTTGCCGGCGCCCGCAAGCGCGGTCAGGGCGTGGCCCTGGATGTCAACCTGAAGGCGCCGCGACGGGTCTTCCTACGCGGGCGCGGGCTGGCTGTCGAGTTCTCGCTGGACGCCCATGTGGGCGGCACCACCACCGATGCCGACCTGACCGGAACCGCACGCGTCGTCCGGGGCGACTATGACTTCGCGGGCAAGCGGTTCGAGATTGACAACACGAGCATCGTCTACCTGGCTGCAAAACCCCAGAACATCCGACTTCAACTCGACGCTGTAAGGGAAGATCCCTCTCTCAAGGTGACGGTTCGCATACGTGGCACCGCGGCGCGGCCCGAGGTAACCCTGGCCTCGTCGCCCAGCCTGCCCAATGACGAGGTGCTGGCGAAAGTGCTCTTCGAGAGGTCGGCGTCGCAGCTCTCGCCCGTCGAGGCCGCACAACTTGCCTCCGCCCTGTCCTCGCTCGCCGGCGGCGGCGGATTGGACGTGATCGGAAACCTGCGAAGTTTTGCGGGCCTCGACCGACTCGCGTTTGGCGGCACCCAACAGTCGGGCGTCACCGTCTCAGGCGGCAAGTACATCAGCGACGATGTCTATGTGGAGCTCACCGGGGGCGGGCGCGAGGGACCTTCGGCCCAGGTCGAATGGCGGGTCCGCCGCAACCTTTCCATCCTGTCTCGGCTGACCGGCCAGGGGGGGAACCGCATCGCGGTGCGGTGGCGGCGAGACTACTGAACGGCCGCGACGTGGGCCTGGGTGCCGCGGCTGTAGATCCGATCGCCTGGAAGAACAGCGTCGATGGGAATGTCCGGCTGGTCCGCCAGGCTGGCGTAGAGGCCACCGAAATCCTTCAGGGTCGCGTCCAGCAGGGTCTGGATCGAGGGGATCACGAAGTAGACCTGCTGGAAGTCGTCGATGCGGTACGGGGTGCGCATCACCCGATCCAGCGCGAAGCCAAGCCGGTTCGGCGACGGATCGTCCAGCGCAAAGATGGATTCGGCATGGCTGGAAACGATACCTGCGCCGTAGAGGCGCAGCCCCTGCGGCGTTTGGAGCAGGCCGAACTCGACGGTGTACCAGTAGAGGCGGGCGAGGTTGTGCAACTGGCCCAGCTGCAAGGCCCTCAGCCCCCCTTGGCCGTAGGCCTGCATGTAGTCCGCGAACGTGGGATCCGTCAGCATTGGGACGTGGCCGAACACATCGTGGAAGATGTCCGGCTCCTGGAGGTAGTCCAGCTGGCTCGCGCTCCGGATGAATTGGCCCGCAGGGAAGCGCCGGTGGGCGAGATGGTCGAAGAACACCTCGTCGGGAACCAGCCCGGGGACGGCCACCACACGCCAGCCCGTCAGCCGTTCCAATTCGATGTTCAGTCGCCGGAAGTCGGGGATCCCGGCGCGATGCAGGTCTAGCGCGTCCAGCCCCGCGAGGAACGGATCACAAGCCCGTCCGGGAAGGAGCTGTGTCTGTCGCTCATAGAGCTGAATCCAGACGTCGTGCTCGGCCGGCGTGTAGCGGTCCCAATCCTGGTCGATGGTCCAGTCGGCAAGCGCGCCGGCCGGCGGTTTTGAAATCAGGGCGGCGTTCATGACCGCGCTAGAATGACGGGGTCGCGTGGGAAGTTTCGTTCGAATTCGGCCTGTGCAGAGGCCGAAGCCGGCAAAACTATCCGCTAGTGCCCGATACCCGGCCGCAGCCTGTACTGCCCTTCATCGAACGCCTCGAAGATAAGCGTGGCCTGCGGGTGGCCGACCGGCTGGCCGGTATCATCCGGCAGGAGGTTCTGTTCCGAGACATAGGCCACGTAGGCGCTCTCATCGTTCTCGGCCAACAGGTGATAGAACGGCTGTTCCTTGTGCGGTCGGATATGTTCCGGGATCGACAGCCAGTACTCCTCGGTGTTCGAGAAGGTCGGATCAACGTCGAAGATCACGCCCC
>JANPKX010000208.1:0-3257 GCA_031426235.1 Alphaproteobacteria bacterium
TGGTTCGGCGCCGGGCACCTGCACGCCAAGATCTACGCCTTCTCAGGTTCACAGCCCGAAACCTTGATCGGCTCATTCAACCCCTCGGGTGCCTCCGTCCCGGACCCTGAGCTGACAGCTGATATCGGCGACCAGGACCGAGGCCAGAACCTTCTGGTGGGCTTTCGCGACCCCGATGTTGCGCGCGCCCTGCGGCGCCAAGCTGAAAGACTCTGGTCCGGTAAGGGCACATCGCGCTTCGGCAAGCGCGTGAACCGACCTGTCAAGTTCGACACGGCCCGCATCTACTACTTCCCGCGGCTGCGCCCGGACGTGGTCGAGAAGCGCATCGCGCGCCTGGGCAGGGGCGACAGCGTACAGGCCGCGATCTCCCATATGGACGGAGGTCCCTTCGCCCGTCAGCTCGCCCTGGCCGCCGAGCGCGGCGCCGAAATCGATCTCGTCGTCCACGACACCCCGCGCCGGGTGCCGAGCGGCGTGGTGCGCGATCTGGACCGCGCCGGGGTGAACATCCGGCGTTATTGCGATCCCCAGGGCCTGCCGATGCACGCCAAATTCCTGATTATTGACGACGGCGGCCGGCGCTCCGCCTGGTTCGGCAGCTTGAACTACACCGTGACCTCGCGCTTCCTGAACCAGGAGGTGCTGGCGCGCAGCACCGACACGCGGCTGGTCGAGGACCTGGAAGCCAGATTCCGGGTCATCTCCGATGAGGCCGAGCAGCGCGCCAATGCCTGCGGCGGCGAGAGACGCACCGCCATGACCAAGACGGCGCGCTAGCCGCACTCCCGAGGTCGAGGGGCTCGTCACAGCTTTCGGCAAAATCCGTCACGGAGCGGTCGCGGAATCAAGTCATCCACGCGGCGCCCGGACAACAGACCAAAAATACAACGGGCTGCACTTGAGCAAGTCGGCGTCGCGCACTTGGCGGCCTTTGTGATGCCCGCCGCACGCTTCGCCGTTAACTTTAGGAGCGGCGTGGGATGTACCTGGACACTATCGCCCTGACGACCGAAATCTCGGCGCTGGCTGTGGAGCGGACCGCACCACGCGCCCTGACGCTGACCTCCCAGGCCTCCGCGCCGGTTTCAGCACAGATCACTGTACTGACCTACAACGTCCGCGGCCTGCCCTGGCCGATCGCCCTTCGCCGCGGCGAGGCCCTGCACCGGATCGGCAGGGAACTGGCGCGACTGCGCCGCGGGGGGCTTCAGCCGGACGTCGTCCTGATCCAGGAGGGCTTCCGCAGCGAAATCGCGGACCTGGTCAAGGAAAGCGGCTATCGGCACTGGGCGAAGGGCCCCGGCCGGGGCTCCGGTCTCACCCGTCTCACAGGCGCGGGGCTGCATGTCCTGGCGGACGCCCCCATCGTCAATGTCCGGACCGTTGTGTTCCGCGACTGCGCGGGCCTGGACTGCCTGGCCGCCAAGGGCGCCATGCTGGTGCGGCTGGCGCCCGAGGGCGCACCGACGCCGGTCGACATCGTCAACACGCACCTGAATTCGCGCACGGCGTCCCGCGCACCGCCGGCCGCGTCGCTGGCCGCTCACAACAGCCAGAGCCGTCAGCTGAACGCCTTCATCGCCCAGGCGCGGGAGCCCGGCGTTCCGATGCTGGTGGGCGGCGACTTCAACGTGAAGAACGCGCCGCAACGCTACTATTACGGCGCCCTGGAGCGGCCCTACACCGTGGTCAGCGAATACTGCAGCCAGGATCGGACCTCCGGCTGCGGCCAGGGTGCGCCGGACGTGACGGACGAGCCCTGGCTGAAGTCGCAGGATCTGCAGGCGTTCGGCGCCGATGATCAGGTGCAGATCCGCCCGGTCGCGGCCGAGAGCGTCTTCGTGCGCGCCAACAACCCCGCGCCGCTGTCCGATCACGACGGCTACCTGGTTCGCTATCAGGTCCAGTGGCAGACGACGCACGCCGAGCGCGCGAGCGGGTCCGTTCAGGTCAAGCCGCGGCTGGGGACCTGGGGCGTCAAGGTCTCCTGGACGCCCTGACGCGCCCGTCAGGCGACGATACGCACCGGCAGGCTCTCGTAGCCCTTCACGAAGCTGGAGCGCACCCGCTTCGGCTCGCCCATGACCTCGACCTTGTTCCAGCGCTTGAGGATCTCTTCCCAGACGATCTTGAGCTGCAATTCCGCCAGCCGGTTGCCGACGCAGCGATGGATGCCAAACCCGAACGACAGATGCTGCCGCGACCGCTCGCGGTCGACCAGGAAGGCCTCGGGGTTCTCGATCGCCGAGGCGTCGCGGTTCCCCGAAACGTACCACATGACCACCTTGTCGCCCTTGCGGATGGTCTTGCCACCGAGTTCCACGTCTTCCAGCGCGGTGCGCCGCATGTGCGCCAGCGGCGTCTGCCAGCGGATGATCTCGGGCACCATGTTGGGGATCAGGCCGGGGTTGGCGCGCAGCTTGGCGTACTCGACCGGGTTCTGGTTCAGGGCCAGGAGCCCGCCGGTGATCGAATTGCGGGTGGTGTCATTGCCGCCCACGATCAGCAGGATGACGTTCCCCAGGTATTCGTCAGGGGTCATGTCCCGGGTGGCGTCGTTGTGCGCCATCATCGAGATCAGATCGCCGCGTGGCGGCTGGTTGATCCGCTCGTTCCAGAGGCGGGTGAAGTAGGCCAGGCACTCCATCAGCTCAGCCTGGCGATCCTCCTCCGTCTCGCAGAGGCCGCCCGGCATCGGCAGGGTGGTGGCGACGTCCGACCAGTGGGTCAGCTTGCGCCGCTCGTCGAACGGAAAGTCGAACAGGGTCGCCAGCATCTGGGTGGTCAGTTCGATGGAAACCCGGTCCACCCAGTCGAAGGTCTTGCCCACCGGCAGCGCGTCCAGGATCTTCGCGGCCCGCTCGCGGATAATGGGCTCCATGGTCATCAGATTGTGCGGCGAGACGATGGGGCTGACCGCCTTGCGCTGCACGTCGTGCTTGGGCGGGTCCATGGCGATGAAGCTGGGGCGGCGCAGGTCGGGGCGAGCGTCGCGGATGGTGATGCCGCCCAGCGCCGCGTCGGACGAGAAGACCTGATGGTTGGTGTCGACCGCCATGATGTCCTGGTAGCGGGTCACCGACCAGTAGGGGCCGAACTCGCTGTCCTTGCACCAGTGGACCGGCTCCTCGGCCCGCAGGCGCTCGAAATAGGGCCAGTGCGCATCGTTCGCGAACAGGTCGGGGTCACCCGGGTGCAAATCCGCCAGCGGCGTGGTCCAGGCCTTGGCCCTGAGGTCATCCTTCAGATGGGTC
>JANPKX010000209.1:0-11114 GCA_031426235.1 Alphaproteobacteria bacterium
TTCGCCCGCAACGGGGAAGCCTTTGGCGCCGACACGCTCGACGAGTTCGTCGGCAAGGCCCACGCCTTCGTGGAGCATCCGCCCAAGGGCGCCCTGAGCCTGGTGCGGGCGAACGGTGACACCTTGATGTACGATCCCAAGGCGAACGTGTTCGCGGTCAAGAGCAAGGCCGGCGCGCCGCGCACCATGTTCAAGCCTGATGACGGCATGGCCTACTGGGAAGAGCAGAAGGCCCGCGAGGCCAAGCGCCAGACGGCCCGCCGAACCCGCGCCGACGACGACGCGTAGGATCGAACGCTGAGGTGTCATCCCGGTTTCCGCAAAGCGGAAGACCGGGACCCTTGGCGGGGCGCGGCTAAGTCTGCCGCGGCTTCGGAGTCGAGGGTTGGCGACGAAGACCGGTTTTGGGGGTCCCGGTCTCTGGCTCACGCCGGAACCGGCATGACATCGGGGCTGCGTCAGCCCAGCAGCCGTCCCGTCATGAAGGCGGCCCCAGCCGCCAGGGCGCCCAGGGCGAACCAAAAGAGGCCGCCGCCCCGGCGGGGGACGGGCTCCCGAACGATCACCGCAGACGGCTCGGTCATGCGGGCGATGTTTCGCAGGGCGGTCTCGGCCTCGCCGGCCAACTGCTTGACTCGGGCCACCGGCGAGAGTTCCCGGGCGATCCAGCGCCGTACCACAGGCTCGGCGGCGCCCCAGATGTCGTGCTGGGGATCGATGCGGCGGGCGACGCCCTCGACGGTCATCATGGTCTTCTGAAGGAGCACCAGTTCAGGACGCAGGCGCATCTCGAATAGGGCGGTGATCTCGAACAGCTGGGTTAGCACCCGGCTCATGGCGACGGCATTCGCCCGGCGCCCGAAGACCGGTTCGCCCACCGCGCGAAGGGCCTGGGCGAAGGCCGCGACACTATGGTGGGCCGGGACATAGCCGGCGTCGAAGTGGACCTTGGCGACCCGGGCATAGTCGCGGTTTAGAAATCCCCAAAGGATCTCGGCCAAGTAGCGGCGCTCAGCAGCTCCAAGGCGACCCATGATGCCGAAATCGACCGCGAAGATCCGATCCGGCGCGGCCGCGAACAGGTTGCCCTCGTGCAGGTCGGCGTGGAAGACGCCGTGGTCCAGGGCCTGCGCCAGGAAGGCGCGGGTCAGGTTGTCGGCCAGGGCCTTGCGGTCCAAGCCAGGCTGTTCCAGAGACGCCGCGTCCGACAGTGGCAGGCCCTCGGCCCAGAGCATGGTCAGGACCCGCTTTCCGACGCCCTCCCAGATGACGGACGGCGAGGCCATGTAGCCGTCGCGGGCCATCACCTCGGCCAGCTCGTCCGCGCCGGCGGCCTCCAACCGCAGGTCCAGCTCCAGCTCGGTGGAGCGGATCACGGTCAGAGCCAGGGCCTCGGGCTCAAGCCTGCGGGCCGGTGGAATCCAGCGCGCGATCAAGCGCCCGGCGAGGGCCAGGACTTCTGAATCCTCCGCGACCCGCCGTTCGATGCCTGGCCGCAGCACCTTCACGGCCACCCGGCGCCCATCCAGCAGGGTGGCGTCGTGGGCCTGGGCCAGCGAGGCCGCAGCCACGGGTTCGCCAAACGTCTGGAAGATCGCCTCCACCGGCCTGCCCAACTCGCGCTCGACCTCCGCCCGCGCCAGACCTTGCGCAAACGGCGGCAGGCGGTCCTTCAACCGGCTGAGATCCTCGGCGAACGTGGCCCCGAAGATGTCGCCCCGCGTTGACAGGAGCTGACCCAGTTTGATCGCCACTGGGCCCAGGCCCTCGAGCGCGCGCGCCAGGCGCTCGCCGGGCCGGCCCTCGCGCCGCGTCGCGAAGAGGCGCAGCGCGTTCGCCGCCGCGCCCACTGCGCCCGGGTAATAGGCCCGCAGCTCGCGCGGCATCAGCGCGTCGTTGCGGACCAGCGTCAAGCCGGCCCCCAGCAGCCGCAGGAAGGCGCCCGCCGAGGCCATGCGCCTAGATCGCCCGCCCGGTGTGCAGCGCGGCCACGCCGCCGGAATAGTTGGTGAAACCCGCCTGCGAGAACCCCGCTGCTGTGATCATGGCGGCGAACGTGCGCTGGTCCGGGAACCGCCGGATGCTTTCCACAAGGTATTGATAGCTCTCGCGATCGTTGGCGACCCGCGCGCCGATCTCAGGGATCACCTTGAACGAATAGGCGTCATAGGCGGCCCGCAAAGCCTCGGTGACGGGGCGGGAAAACTCCAGGCAGAGAAACCGACCGCCCGGCTTCAGCACCCGCCGCGCCTCGCGTAGCGCTGCGGCGACGTCGGTGACATTACGGATCCCGAAGCTGATCACATAGGCGTCGGCCATGGCGTCCGGCAGGGGCAGGCGCTGGGCGTCGCCGACGGCCCAGGTCATCTCGGGCAGGCCGCCCTTTTCCCGCCCTGCGGCGATCATCCCGGCGTTGTAATCGATGACATGGACCTGGGCGTCGGGTCCGCCGCGGCGCTCCTGCGCCCGCCTGGCCATCTTCGAGAACCGCCGCGCCATGTCGCCCGTACCGCCGGCGACATCCAGGATCACCTCGCCCGGCTGCGGATTCAGCCGCGCGGCGACGGCGTCCTTCCAGAGCCGGTGGACGCCGACGCTCATCAGGTCGTTCATCAGGTCGTAGCGCCCGGCGACGCGGTCGAAAACGCCGCGGACCAACCCCGCCTTCTCGGTGGCGTCGACGTCGCGGAAGCCGAAGGTGGCGGAGGGGCCGGTCATGGGGGCCGTCTTAAAGCGACAGGCCTTGGCGCGCTAGCGATGGCGTGCAAAGCCAGCAAGGCATGCCTGAATTGCCTGAGGTCGAGACGGTGAGGCGCGGCCTCGCGCCGGTGCTGGAGGGCATCCAGCTGACCCGCGTCGAGGCACGCCGGCCCGATCTGCGTTTCCCGCTGCCGGCCAACTTCGTCCAGATGCTGACCGGCGCGACCATCCTCAGGCTGGAGCGGCGCGCGAAGTACCTGCTGGGCCGCCTGGACCGCGAGGACACCCTGGTTATGCACCTGGGCATGAGCGGGCGGTTCGAGATCAGCCATCCGGAAGGGGAATCCCGGCCCGGCCAGTTCCACCACGCCGTCGATCCCAACCCCAAGCACGCGCACATCGTCTTCGAGACGGAGGCCGGGGTACGGGTGACCTATTACGACCCGCGCCGGTTCGGCTACATGGCCCTCGTCAACACCGCGACGCTGGATCTGCATCCGTGGTTCGCGGGCCTGGGCCCCGAGCCGTTGTCGGAGGCTTTCGACGCCGCGCATTTGAAGGCGGCCTTCGCGGGCCGCAAACAAGGCCCCAAGACCCTCCTGCTGGACCAGAGGATCGTCGCGGGCCTGGGCAACATCTATGTCTGCGAGGCGCTGAACCGAGCGCGCATCTCGCCTTTCAAGCCGGCGGGCAAGGTTCCAGCGCGCAAGCTCGAGGCGCTGGTTCCGGAGATCAAGGCGGTGCTGGCCGAGGCGATCACCGCCGGCGGCTCCACCTTGAGGGACTTCGCGCAGACAGACGGCGCCCTGGGCTATTTCCAGCACCGTTTCCGCACCTACGACCGCGAGGGCCAGCCCTGCCGCAACGACGGCTGCGGCGGGACAATCGGACGGAAGGTCCAGGCCGGCCGATCCACCTTCTATTGTCCGACGTGCCAGCGATGAGGGGACCTTCCGCCGTCGCCGCGCTCACGGCATGCGCGCTGTGGGCCGCGCCCGCCAAGGCCGCACCGCCGGTTTGGGTCGTCCGGGACGCCGATTCCGAGGTTGTGCTGTTTGGGTCGATCCACGTTCTGCCGCCCGGCCTGGCATGGCGCCCCGCGAAGCTGGAGGCCGCGCTGAACGTCGCCGACGACCTGTGGTTCGAATTGCCCGTTGATCCGGCTACGGAACAGGAGGTGGCCCGCCTTGCTGGGGCCGCAGGCTTCCTGGCCTCAGGCCAGTCGCTGTTCGACCTGCTGGGCGCGCGAGACAGCGCGCGGCTGATGCGGATCGCGGCGGATTACGCCCTCGACCCGAGCCTGCTAGCCCGTCTGAAACCCTGGCTGGCGGAGGTGTCGCTCGGCGCGGCCGTGTACGGACGGTCGGGCGCCCGATCCGAGTTGGGCGTGGAGGCGGGCGTGAGCGCCTCGGCGCCGTCGAGCGTACGCCGCGAAGCGTTCGAAACGCCTCGCGAACAGATCGAGCTTTTCGATCATACCCCCCTCAGCGAGCAGATGGCGTCGCTGCGCGCCACGATCCGGGAGATCGAAACCCAGCCCGAGGCCTTCGAGGCGAGGTCCGGGCCTGGATGGCGGGTGACACCGCCGGCCTTGAAGACGAGACCACGGCTGTCCGCGAGGCGTCGCCGCTGATGTTCCGGCGGCTCATCGCCGATCGCAATGCGCGCTGGACCCGGACGCTCGATGCGCGACTGAAAGGACGCGGGCGCACGGTGGTCGTGGTGGGCGTCGGCCACCTCGTCGGAGCTGAGGGCGTGCCGGCCCGCCTGCGCGCCCTTGGCTATTCCGTCACGGGGCCTTAAGCGCCTCTCCAAAGCCGAGCCTGCGGAGCGCCCATGACCTACCAGACCCTGATCGTCGAAACCCCCAGCGCCGGCGTCACCCTGATCCGGCTGAACCGACCTGAGGCCTTGAACGCCCTGAACAGCCAACTGCTTGGCGAACTCTCGGCCGCACTGGACGCCGCCGAGGCCGACGAAAGCGTCCACTGCCTGGTGCTGACCGGCTCGGAGCGCGCCTTCGCCGCCGGAGCGGACATCAAGGAGATGTCGGACAAGTCCTATGCCCAGATGTTCGCCAGCAACTTCTTCGGAGAGGCGGCCCAGAGGGTGGAGCGGTTCCGCAAGCCGGTGATCGCGGCGGTGTCGGGGTTCGCGCTCGGAGGCGGGTGCGAACTGGCCATGCTGTGCGACTTCATCATCGCGTCCGAGACGGCCAAGTTCGGCCAGCCCGAGATCAACCTGGGCGTCATGCCCGGCATCGGGGGCACCCAGCGCCTGCCCCGCGCGGTGGGCAAGGCCAAGGCCATGGACATGGTGCTGACCGCCCGGATGATGGACGCCGCCGAGGCCGAGCGCGCAGGGCTGGTCAGCCGCGTCGTGCCCGCCGACAAGCTGCTGGACGAGGCTCTGGCCGCGGCCGCCAAGATCGCGGCGCAGTCCCCGCTTGCGGTGACGATGAACAAGGAGCTGGTGAACGCGGCCTTCGAGACCACCCTGGCCACCGGCGTGGCCATGGAGCGCCGGCTGTTTCACTCCCTCTTCGCATTTGAAGACCAGAAGGAGGGGATGGCGGCCTTCATCGACAAGCGGAAGCCGAGCTTCACAGGGAAATAAGCCGCGGTGGCGCATTGACCACCCGAGTGCGTTTCAGTATATCCGCGCCTCCAATTTCGCCCGCCGGCCAACCGGCGGGTGCTACCCGTTTCGAGAGCAGTACCGAATGGCCAATACGCCCGGCTCCAAAAAGGCGGTCCGCAAGATCGCCCGCCGCACCGAAGTCAACACGGCTCGCCGCTCCCGCGTGCGCACCTTCCTTCGCAAGTTCGAAGAGGCTGTGACGTCCGGCGACGCCACCGTGGCGAAGGACGCCTTCGTGAAGGCGCAGTCCGAGCTGATGCGTGCGGTCACCAAGGGCGTCGTGCACAAGAACACCGGCTCGCGGAAGGTCTCGCGTCTGGCCGCCCAGCTGAAGAAGATGTCGGCCGCCTAGAGCTCGACTTGGGAGGGGGTTTTTACCCCCTCTTCGCCTGTAGGAATTTTTACAAGCGGCGCCCGATTGGGCGCTGTTTTTTTGTGCGCCAAAGGGGCCTGCGGACCGCCTCCTGCGACGAAACAGCTCAGCTTCCTGGGCAGGTTTTTGGACTTTCCCTTGACGTTAAAAGGGTCCCGTCCTGTCAACGAAAATATCGCTTCCCACCGCAAAGAATCAGCGTTGATCTCGCCCCCGCCCCCATTAGTGTCAGTCTTCTTACAGGCGTCTCAGACCTGATCCCGGCCGAAACCGGGACGCCGGCGGAGCTTATGCATCCGCTGAACGAGACCCTGTGTGCGTAAAGAAGAGTCGTCGTCGGGGGTTGGGACCCAGGCATCAGGGTTTCGATTTGATGGGGTTATTCGGGATGACGAACGGGGGGGTTGCTGGCGCTATGGCTAGCGCGCCGGCATTGGCCGTGTGGAGCAAGACCTGCCAGGTCCTCAAGCGCGAGCTGGGTGACGCCACGTTCGGTTCGTGGCTGGGCCAGGCGGCGCTGCGCGAGACCGGAGACGACGTCTGCGTCGTGGCCGCCAACGGCATCGCGCGCGACTGGATCCGGCACAACGCCTGGCGGCGTATCGGCGAGCTTTGGGCGCAAAACGATCCCCTGGGCCGTCACCTGGATCTGAAGTCGCGCATGGAGGTGGACAACATGCCATCGACCCCGACCAACGCGGCCTCTGCCCGGACTGCCGATATCGTCGAGATCGAGGCCGCCACGCCCGCTGGCGCCCGTCAGGGGCGGCTCCAGGGCCTTCAGGAACGCTATTCGTTCGATACCTTCGTGTCGGGTCCGGCGAACGAGTTCGCCTTCGCCGTGGCGCGACGGGTGGCCTCATGGGCGGACGGCCACTTCAATCCCGTCGTATTCCATGGCCCCTACGGCTTCGGGAAGACGCACCTGCTGAACGCCATCGCCTGGGAAGCCATGCGGGCCGAGCCGCGCAAGCGGGTGGTCTATCTTTCCGCCGAGCGGTTTACCTCGACCTTCGTGAAGGCTCTGCAGGATCGGCAGACGGCGGCGTTCAAGGACGAACTGCGCAACGCCGACCTGCTGTTGATCGATGATGTCCATTTCGTCGCCGGAAAGACCCAGACGCAGGAAGAGCTCTTCCACACCCTGATCGCCCTGGTCGAGGATGGCCGGCGCGTTGTGCTGAGCGCCCATCGTTCGCCCACGGACCTTTCCGAGATGGAGCCGCGGCTGCGTTCGCACCTGCAGGCCGGACTGGTCTGCGGCATTGAGCCCGCCGACCGTACGCTCCGTCTGGGTATACTGGAGCGCAAGCTCCACACCCTGGCGCAGCAGGGCGGCTTTGCGCCCGCTGCGCGGCCCGAGGTGATGCAGTTCCTGGCCGACCGGTTCACCGACAGCGTTCGGGAGCTGGAAGGGGCGCTAAACACCCTGATCGCCCGCGTGGGCGGCGACATCGCGCGGCTGACGTTGGACGAGGCTCAGTCGATCCTGCGCCCGCACCTCAGCGTCAACGAGCGCAAGGTGACGGTCGACATCATCCAGAAGGCCGTGGCCGAACACTATGCGCTCAAGCAGGCCGACCTGATCTCCGAGCGCCGGGCCCGGGCCGTGGCGCGGCCCCGTCAGGTCGCCATGTGGCTGGCCAAGCAGATCACCACGCGCTCGCTGCCGGACATCGGCCGCCGCTTTGGGGGCCGCGATCACACCACCGTGCTGCACGCGGTGCGCCGTATCGAGGCCCTGAAGCAGGAAGACCCTGCCTTGGCCCGAGATGTGGACGTGCTGTTGCGTAAGCTGCGGGGCTAGCGGACGGACCGCCGCCGGCGCAAAGCAGGGACGCCAGCCGACGCCCCCGTGCGCAGTGTTCAGGCGGCGAGGAGAGCGCGCCGACGGCGGAGGGCGGCTCCGGCCAGACCGAAGCCCCCAATCATCATCGCCCAGGTCGCAGGTTCAGGAACGGCCATCTGCACCGAAATCGCGTCGAAGAAGACGCCGCCGTTCGTGCCATTGGTGGCGGCCAGGGCCAGGGTGGTTGGCGCGCCGGTTCCCACAAAGCTGAAGCCGTCGGTGACCCACGCCATGCGTCCCGCGTTGGTGAAGGGGCCGTCGGCGGGGGCGACGACGTTGAAGGTCTGCCCCCCGGCGCTCACCGTCGCAGTGGCGGGGTCTGCGGCGCCGGCAATGTTCCGCGAGTAGGCAAACGAGACGTTGTAGAGCTTGCCGATAACCGTGTTGAACGACTGGGTGATGCGACCGGGATCCCAGCCGTTGATGTCCAGCGAATAGATCCCGTCATAGGCCGGGCCCCAGAACGAGCCGGTGGTGGTGAGATCGACACTGCCGCTCTCCACGGTCCAGCCCGGGATCGTCGGGATCCCTCCGGCATAGTAGGTCAGGCCACCCCAGCCTTCGGGCGTGGCGCCGCCGATCTGCTCGAAGCTGCCGTTCGTGAGGAGTTCGGCGGCCAGTGTCGTCGAGGGCGCCGCGGCGAGGGCGAGCGCAGCCGAAGCGGCGGCGACAGCGAGGGAAAACCTGTAGGTCACGCGGAACCTCCTGAAATCAGTCAGCTGGCGAATAGTGGCGCGATCTCATTAACGAAATAGAATTCCCTCTCCAGGTGTATTGAATTTTCTCATCATAACGACGCGCGTCGGCAATCAGCGACACACCGCCGCAGCCGTCATGCGGTGGAGGCGCGGTCGCGCGCGGTTTCGAACCGACCGAAAATCCTGTGCCTTGCGATCCGCGGCGCCGCACGAAAAAGGCGGCCGCATCGCTGCGGCCGCCCTTCGCGTGTCTAGACCGTTCGCCGTCAGGTGTCTGCGGATTCCGCCTGCTTGGCCGAAAGGTCTTCGCCGGTTTCCTGGTCGACGACCTTCATGCTGAGGCGGGTCTTGCCGCGGTCGTCGAAGCCGAGGAGCTTCACCTTGACCGATTGGCCTTCGGTGAGGACGTCGGAGACCTTGTTCACTCGCTCGTTGGCGATCTGGCTGACGTGAACCAGGCCGTCCTTGGCGCCGAAGAAGTTCACGAAGGCGCCGAAGTCGACCACCTTGACCACCTTGCCGGTGTAGATGGCGCCCACTTCGGCTTCCTGAGTGATCGACTTGATCCAGGTCTTGGCGGCTTCGATCTTGTCTTGGTCGGCGGCTGCGATCTTGATGGTGCCGTCTTCGCCGATGTCGATCTTGGCGCCGGTTTCGGCGGTGATCTCGCGGATCACCTTGCCGCCCGTGCCGATCACTTCGCGGATCTTCTCGACCGGGATCTTGATCGACTCGATCTTCGGCGCGAACTCGCCCAGCTCGGCGCGGGGCGCCTCCATGGCCTTGCTCATCTCGCCCAGGATGTGATCGCGGCCGCCCTTAGCCTGCGCAAGCGCCTGCTTCATGATCGCCTCGGTGATGCCGGCGATCTTGATATCCATCTGCAGCGAGGTCAGGCCATCTGCGGTGCCGGCGACCTTGAAGTCCATGTCGCCGAGGTGATCCTCATCGCCGAGGATGTCGCTCAGCACCGCGAAGCCGTCCTTCTCCAGGATCAGACCCATGGCGATGCCCGAGACAGGCTTCTTCAGGGGCACGCCCGCGTCCATCAACGCCAGGGAAGCGCCGCAGACCGTGGCCATCGAGGACGAGCCGTTGGACTCGAAGATCTCGGAGACCAGGCGGATCGTGTAGGGGAAGTCGTCGTACGGCGGCAGCATCGGGCGGATCGCCCGCCAGGCCAGCTTGCCGTGGCCGACATCGCGGCGGCTCGGCGCGCCCATGCGGCCCGTTTCCCCGACCGAGAAGGGGGGGAAATTGTAGTGCAGCATGAACCTCTCATAGTACTTGCCGTCGAGGGCATCCATGAGCTGCTCGTCGTCGCCAGTGCCCAGGGTGGTGACCACCAGGGCCTGGGTCTCGCCGCGGGTGAACAGCGCCGAACCGTGCGCGCGGGTGAGGACCCCCACTTCGCCGACAATCTGGCGAACCTGATCGACCTTGCGGCCGTCGATGCGGATGCCGGTGTCCAGGATGTTGCGGCGGACGACTTCGGCTTCCAGTTCCTTGAACACGCCGCCCAGCTTGTCGGCCGAGATGCCGGCCGGGTGGGTGTCGGACTTGCCGAACTTCTCGGTGGCCTTGGCCTTGGCCGCGGCGACCGCGTCCTGGCGTTCGCCCTTGGGGACGATTTTGTACGCGGCGGCGAAGTCCTTGCCGATCAGCTTCTTCACTTCGGCCTTGATGGCGCTGGTGTCTTCGGGCTGGAAGTCGAAGGGCTCCTTGGCGGCATGCTCGGCAAGCTCGATGATCGCCTGGATGACGGGCTGCATGCCGGCGTGGGCGAACATCACCCCCTTCAGCACTTCGTCCTCAGACATCTCCTGGATCTCGGACTCGACCATCATGACCGCGTCGTCGGTGCCGGCGACCACCAGGTCCATCCGGCTTTCCTTCATCTGGTCGGTGGTGGGGTTGAGCACGTACTCGCCGTCGATGAAGCCCACGCGGGCGCCGGCGATCGGGCCCATGAAGGGAGCGCCGGAGATCACCAGGGCGGCCGACGAGGCGACCATGGCGACAATATCGGGATCGTTCTCAAGGTCGTGGGCGAGGACGGTCGCCACCACCTGGACCTCGTTCTTGAAGCCCTTCACGAACAGCGGCCGGATCGGCCGGTCGATCAGGCGAGAGGTGAGCGTCTCCTTCTGCGTCGGAGCGGTCTCCCGGCGCGGGAAGCTGCCGGGGATCTTGCCCGCGGCGTAGAACTTCTCCTGATAGTTGACCGTCAGAGGAAAGAAATCCTGGCCGGGCTTGGCGGTCTTGGCGAAGGTCACGGCGGCCATAACCATGGTCTCGCCGTAAGTCACCAGGACGGCGCCGTCAGCCTGACGGGCCATGCGCCCGGTTTCGAGCGTCAGCGTCTTGCCGCCCCACTCGATGGTCTTGCGTTTGATGTCGAACATTTTGCTTCTTTCTCAGCCCGTGGGCGTATTCCCAGCGGGCGCGGACAGCGATCGGACTTTCCGAATCCTCTCCAACGAACAGGCGGGTTGGGGGACTTCCCCCGGCGTATACGGAACCCCGCACTTGGAGCTCCACCGCCGCATCGATCCTCCGGCCTGTCGCGGGGAGCGGCGCAAGAAGCACAGGCCCCGCGCGCCCAGCGCAAGCTGGGGCGCGGCGCTGTGCGGTGAGACTAGCGGCGCAGGCCGAGCGTCTCGATCAGCTTCTGATAGCGGTCCGCGTCGGACGTCTTCAGGTGGTCCAGGAGCGACCGCCGGGCCGACACGAGCTTGAGCAGGCCCCGGCGCGAATGGTTGTCCTTCTTGTGCGTCTTGAAGTGCTCGGTGAGGTTCGCGATCCGCTCGGACATGATCGCCACCTGAACTTCGGCGCTGCCCGTGTCCGCGTC
>JANPKX010000210.1:0-11995 GCA_031426235.1 Alphaproteobacteria bacterium
CAGCCATGGCGGCGCAGCGTACGGGCTATCGAGCGCTTCCTCGGGAGACCCGATCCGGCCGTACGCGCCGCTCTCATCTACGGCCGCGACATGGGGGTGGTGCGCGACCGCGGCCATCAGTTGGCGGCGAAGCTCGTCGCCAACCCGGACGATCCGTTCGATGTGGCGATCCTGTCGGACCAGGATCTCGCCGACGATGGTGGCCGCCTGGAGGGCGAACTCGCCGCGCAGTCGCTGATGGGCGGGCGGCGGCTGGTGCGCCTGAGACTCAGCGCCGAAAAGCCCGCTGCCGACAAGCTCGCCGCCGAGGCCCTGGTCCGGCACGCTGCGGGTGACCTGAACCCCGATGCGTTCTTCCTCATCGAAGCCGGCAACCTTGGCCGCGACTCTGCCCTGCGCAAGGCGGCCGAGAAGGCGACGGGCGCGGCGACGATCCCCTGCTACGAGGACGAACCGGGCGATGTCGCCCGCCTGGTGCGCGAGACCCTGGCTCAGGACAATGTGTCGCTCACCGGTGAGGCCCTGAACCTGTTCGTCGCGCGGATGCCCAAGGAGCGCGGCGTGGCGCGCCAGGAGATCGAGCGCCTGGCCCTCTTTCTTGGCCCGGGCAGCGGCGCGGCCGCCACGCCGGCTGACCTGGAGCCGTTTCTTGGCGTGGAGCCGGAAGCCTCTCTGTTCGATGCCGCAGCGGATGCGTTCGGCGGCCGGCTGGGTGAGGCCCAGGCTGGCCTGAGACGCGCGGCGCAGGAAGGCGAAAGCGGGCCCGCCGCGGTCCGCGCTTTGGGGATGCACCTGGGTAAGCTGCGCCAGCTCCTTACCCTGATTCAGGCGGGCGCCGGTCCGCAGGAAGCCGCCAAGGCTCTCCGGATCTTCTGGAAGCAGGAGCGTGAGTTTCTCCGTCAGGCCCGAGCGTGGAGCCTCTCCGAACTCGACCGGGTCCAGCCCGAGGTGCTGGCCGCCGATCGCGCTTGCAAGACCGCCGGATCCCCCGACCGACTGATTGCCGAGCGCTTGGCCTTGACGGTGGCCAGCCGCGCGCGCCGGTTGGGGCTCTAAGCCCCATGCGCGCCAGGACGGAGCGGCGTCCCCGCCTCAAGCCCGCCGAACAGGCCAGGATCGCCGAGCTGTTCGCCCGTTTCGAAACCCAGGAGAGCGATCCGCGTACCGAGCTCAGCTATGCGAGCCCCTATGAGCTGGTCGTCGCGGTGGCGCTGTCCGCCCAGGCCACGGATGTTTCGGTCAACAAGGCCACGGACCGATTGTTCAAGGTGGCTAACTCTCCGCAGGCCATGCTCGCCTTGGGTGAGGAGGGCCTGAAGCCGTTCATCTCGTCGATCGGGCTCTTCAACACCAAGGCCCGCAACGTGATCCGGATGGCGCAGATCCTGATCGACGAGCACGGCGGTGAGGTCCCGCTCATAAGGGAGCACCTGCAAGCGCTTCCCGGCGTGGGGCGCAAGACGGCTTCCGTGGTGCTGAACGAACTGCGCGTCGAGCCGGCGATCGCGGTGGACACCCATGTCTTCCGCGTCGCCCACCGGCTGGCCCTGTCTGCGAGCAAGACGCCGGACACGGTCGAGGCCGACCTGATGGCGATCGTGCCCGAGCCGATGCTGACCCGCGCCCACCACTGGCTGATCCTGCACGGTCGCTACGTGTGCGTGGCGCGCAGGCCCAAGTGCCCCGAATGTCCGGTCGCCGACCTCTGCCCGTCGCGCGCGCTGTTCGCCTAGCCGTTCAGCGCCGTCATCATGGAGTCGGCATAGCGCTGACCGGCGTCCAGGTCGGTCGGGAAGGCGGCGTCGATGTCCGCGATCTCCTGCGCCGTCAGGACGATATCCGCGGCTCCGGCGTTGTCGTCCAGGTACTTGCGCCGTCGCGTGCCCGGGATCGGCACGATGTGTGGGGTGCGCGACATCACCCAGGCGAGGGCGAGTTGCGACGGCGTGACCGCCTTGGCGGCGGCGAGAGCCTTGACTTGATCCACCAGCGCCAGGTTCCGCGCGAACGCCTCACCCTGGAACCTGGGGTTCGTGCGCCGCCAGTCGTTGGGGTCAAAGTCGTCGGGGCTCTTGATCTCGCCTGTAAGGAATCCCCGTCCGAGAGGGCTGTACGGCACGAAGCCGACACCCAGCCGCTCGCAGGCCGCGAGAACACCCGCTTCAGGGTCGCGGGTCCAGAGAGAATACTCGCTCTGCACGGCGGTGATCGGATGGACCTTGCAGGCCCGCTCCAGCGTCTCGGGCGAGACTTCTGACAAACCCAGATGGCGAACCTTGCCCTGGCGGACCAGCTCGGCCATGGCCCCGACGGTCTCTTCGATGGGACGTCCGGGTTGCGCGCGGTGCAGGTAGTAAAGGTCAATGGTTTCCATGCCCAGCCGTTTGAGGCTCGCCTCGCAGGCTTCGGCCACATATTCCGGCGCGCCGTTGATGCCGCTGCGTGTGATCCCGAACTTGGTGGCGAGGAACACGCGGTCCCGACGCCCCTTCAGGAAGCGGCCAATAAGGTCCTCGTTGTGCCCAAGGCCATAGACATCGGCGGTGTCCCAGAAGGTGACGCCCAGGTCCAACGCCCTCTCGAGGGTGTCGTTTGCGCCGTCTTCGTCGATCGTGGTGGCATAGACCGGGCTCATGGTCATGCATCCCAATCCGATCGCCGACACGGTTGGCCCCTTGGACCCGAGCTGGCGCATCTGCATGAGGCGTTCCTGACGAAATGACTGATTGAAGTAATTCGGTCATTCTGTCCTCATCTGGCTTGAGGTCAAGTCAGAAACGGACCAAACAGGGTTCATGGCTTTATCTGCCACCCCTGACGCTGCGCCCAAGCACGACGCGATCCTCGCCGCGGCGGTCAAGCTGTTCACTCAGTTTGGCTATCGCCGGACCGCAATGGATGACATCGCCCGCGAGGCCGGCGTCGCCAAGGGGACCCTCTACCTCTACTTCGCGGGGAAGGCCGAGGTCTTCCGCGCCATGCAGCAGCGAAACCTCGACGACGCCGAAGCCCGGTGCGACGCGGCGGAGGCCGCCGGCGGTCCGTTCCGGGATCGCCTGGCCCGTGTGCTGGACGCCAACTATGGTTGGATGCACGCCCGCTACGGGGCCTCCGAGTATCTCTCCGAACTCGGAGCAACGCGGGTTACGGTCGGCGCCGACATCGCGCTGAGATCGGAGGCCGCCTACCGCGACCGGCTGATCCGGATTCTGGAGACGGCGGACGCCGCCGGCGAGATCAGCCTTGCGGCCAGCGGTCTCGGCGCGGGCGATATCACCGCCACCCTTCTGGCGGCGGCCAGGGGCGCCAAGCTCGCCTCCGGCGAGCCGGTTACGCCCAGCGCCTATCGCCGTAGTCTGGCCCTGATCGCCGCGGTCACGGCCGCCGCTGTGCGGGCCTAGTCCAGGATCACGTGCGGCACGAACCGCGAGAGGTTCTTGGTCACCCGGCTGCGGTCTTCGCGGATTCCGACGCCGGCTGGTTCGTCATCCACCATCCAAGCGCCGACGACGGGATAGTTGCCGTCGAAACGGCTCAAGGGATGCAACGCCTGACGTATGCGCCCTTCCTCGCCGTACCCCTGATCAAGCACGCGGGCGCGGCGACCCCGCGCCACCAACTCGATGTTCGCGCCCTCGCGTGAGAACAGGGGCTTTCGCACATAGGAGCTGCCTAGATCGGCGATCCGGGGATCATCCTCGAAATATGCCGCCAGCAGGTTGGGGTGGCCATTGTGGCGTTCCCACAACAGGGGCAGCAGTCCCTTGTTGGACAGGATCGCCTTCCACGCCGGCTCCAGGAACTGGGTCTTTGAACCCCTCACCTTGGCGGCATAGTCCTCCCGGAACATCTCTTCCCAGGGATAGAGCTTGAACAGGGCTCCGATCAGGAAGTTGTCCTGGTCGACGAAGCGGCCGTCGGCGTCCAGGCCGATCTTGTCAATCGGCGTGAATTTGGGCTCGAGCCCGGCCTGCGCGGCGATATCTTCAAGGTACCTGACGGTCTGCCGATCCTCGACGCTATCGGCGTCGCTTGCGAAATGGACGAAACCGCCATCGGGGAATAGTTTCCGGAACCGGGTCTCCAGCTTTTCGTGCAGGCTGTTGAACTGGTCGGCGTGGCGAGGCAGGTGCCCGGCCTCGATCATGTCCTCCAGCCAGATCCACTGGAACGTTCCAGTCTCGTAGATGCTGGTCGGCGTGTCGGCGTTGTATTCGAACAGCTTCGCCGGTCCGGACCCGTCGTAAGCAAAGTCGAAACGGCCGTAGAGGGATGGCTGGCGTGTCGCCCAGCTCGTGGCCACGTCGTCCCGTGAGGCTTGAGGGATGGCGAGCCTGGCCATCAGCGCCTCGGATCCCGCCACGTCCGCCACGAGATCGAGGCACATGGCGTGAAGCTCGCGCGCCGGCTCCTCGATGCCGTCCTCGATCTCGGCCAGGGTGAACTGGTAATAGGCCCGTTCGTCCCAATAGCGGGCGCCGTCGAGATGGCGCCAGGTGAAGCCCAGCGCCTCGGCGCGGGCGTCCCAGCCGGGGCGTTCGGGGGTCTTGATGCGTTTCATGGACTCCGGCTCTTTCCAAACGCCTCTCGCTCGTGATGGCCCGGCTCCTTCGGGCCACCCACGATCCCCGTACGGACGGGCCCGCGCGGCCTCGCCGCGCGCCTCACGGCATTGCGGAGATCATGGATCATCCGGACATGCCGAGTGATAACGACCCCGGAAGGGACTACGACGGCTCGTCCCGCGTCACCGCGACCGGCTGGGCCTCGATCTGCAGGCGAGGCGCTTCCAGCATGGGCATCGGCTCGCCCGCCGGCGCCTTGAGACGCGCCAGGACGTCGCTGGCCGACGAATGGCCGGGCAGGATCCCGGCAGCCGCGAGCTTGGCGTCCAGGTCCGCGCCGGTGCGGCGGTCTTCCAGCTCTCCGGCCGCCTTGAACTTCTCGTCGGCGATCGCCTGGCGTTCCTTGATGCGCTTGAGGCTGTCGGCGGCCGAGCCCAGCCGCGAGGCCGCGCCGGCGCCCTGCGACGCCACGGCGGCCTGGGCCTTCTGGACGCTGTCGTTGACCTTCACCACGTCGATCTCGCGACGCAGATTCTCGACTCGCTGCTGCGTGGTGGCGATCGTCTTGTGCATCCGCTCCTCAGCCACCTTCATATCGGCGAGCTGAGGGGTCTTGAGGCCGACGTCGGTCTCGAGTTCGGAAATCCGCGTGGCCACCTCCATCGCCAGGGCCTCGTCGCCCTTGGCCAGGGCAGCGCGGGCCGAGTTCTCGTAGCGGGAGGACATGTCCGCCAGGTTCTGGAGCTCCTTCTCGAGAATGCGGCGCTTGGCCACGAGGGTCGCCAGGTCGTCGCGGGCGCGGCCCAGCGCGTTGTCGGCGTCGCGGATCTCTTGGTCGAGGATCTTGAGCGCGTTGGCGTCGACAACTGCTGCGCCAGCCTCGTGGGCCGTGCCGCGGAACAGGGTGATCAGCTTGGTAAAGATCGACATGGCGGGTCCCTCAGGCGGCGGAGGCGAAGTTGGCGCGCAGTTCGTCGGCCGCGCGGATGGCGTTCTCGGCAAGCATGCGCAATTCGATCACCACAGTTTGAAGGGTGGTCTTGCACGACAGCTCGCCAAAGATTTCGTAGTAGTCCCGCTCAGCCACGGTGGTGATGCCGAAGTTGGACAGGGGCACCAGCTTCTGGGCCTTCAGCAGGAAGACGTTGAACGCGGCCTGGTTATCCTGTTCGTCCACCGGCCAGAGGAGGGCCGAGACCACGATCTGCTCGGCGCCCACGCTCAAAAAAATCGGCAGGTCGCCGAACTCGTGCATGGTGATCTGCAGGACCGGGTCGGCCCCCTCCAACACGCGCGCGGTCATTTCCCCGTCGCGCAGCAAGGTCGTCTCGCTCAAGGCCTCGGCGAGCGACTTCACCGACCAATCGGTGTCGATGACATGGTCCATCTGGAACGTTCCTCGCGGAGGGATCGGTTGTCTCAGCGCCGGTCCGCGGCTCGACGCTGTAATGATGGCGCGCGCGGCGGCCTGGATGTCGGACTTGGCGCCGGAGGGTACCCAGAGCTCCAGCTTCACGAGCCCCAGGCTTTGGCGCTGTTCGCGCCAGAGCCGGGTTCGATCCGCGGGGCTCAGGCCCGCCGCCTTGTCTTTTGGCCTTCGCATTCGTTCGCGTATACATACGCGTACATTTGACATGATGCAAGATGGGTCTATGGTGACCACACGAAAAGGCTGCATGACGTGATTTTTCGGGGTTTGTTCGGCGGGCGGAAGGAAACGGCGCAGGATCAGGCGATCCCGGTCGTCCGCAATGTCACCATCGGGCGCAGCGTGCGGCTGGACCCGCTCGCCTGGCGACGGCTGGGCGGCGACGCCAAGTTCAAGCTCGAGACCAACACCCTCAACGTCGTCGCCCAAGGTCGCATCGACATGGGCGCCGATGGCTTTGTCCATCGGTTCTACACCGAGGAAGACCTGATGCTGCAGATGGTCAGTCCGGATGCAGAGGGCGAGGGCGCCGAGGACTTCACCCTGTTCGCGCCCTGGTCCACCGCCTACCCACCGGACGCAGGGGCCAAGCGCCGCTGGGCCGACCGGCTGCGGGCGCGGACCTTCTCTGAAGCCGGGTTGGTCGAGTACCGACGCTTCTGGTTCGGCGAGACCGACGAGCGTCAGGATCCCGTCAGTTTCTGGGAAAACGTCTATGATGACCGTTCGGGGACTGAGCCCCGCCGTATCTACCAGACCTGCATGCTGTTCGCCCGGGACTTGGGCGGCGACGACCGCGAGTTGTTGCTGGCGATCGAGATGGAACCGGAGGGCGGCGACCTGACCCATGAGATCATGGTCGGCATCCCGCTGAACGTTGGAGAATTTGAGGCATGATCCACTTTGACTTCGGCGCCTTCAGCGTCGGCGCGCTGAGCTTCGGGCTGGCCTTCCTCGCCGCCGGCAGCTTCACCCTCATCTTCAAGGCCGTCTACCGCTGGGTTACGCCGCACGATGAGGGCGCTTTGATAAGGGCGGGCAACTCCGCGGCGGCCATCACCCTAGGCGGCGCCCTGGTGGGGTATGTGATCCCCCTGGCTTCGGCCCTGACCCAGACCCACTCCCTGCCCGAGTTCGTGGCCTGGGCGCTGCTGGCCGGCGTCATTCAGATTGTGACCTTCGTGCTGGTCCGCCAGATCGCCCTGCCGGACGTCTCGGCCCGCATCGAACGCGGCGAGATCTCCACCGCGCTATACCTGATGATGATCTCCATCGCGGTCGGCATCCTCAACGCCGCCTGCATGACGGCCTGACGCCGATGAAGCGCACCCGTAAACTCACCCTCACCGGACTGATGGCCATGGGCGGCGTCTCGCTGACCGCGTGTGGCGATGATCCCAGCGCCCTGGCGCAGGACAAGGCGGTCGACGCTTTCGCCTACCAGTCGCTGCAGGACTGCAAGGACAAGAACGAGGTCCCCGACACCGCCTGTGAGACGGCCGAGAAGAAAGCCGCCGACGAAGGCAATGCGGATGCCAAATACGGCGAGCAGAAAAGCTGCGAGGACGTCTATGGTCCAGGCCAATGCGTGCCGCGCGGCGCCGCGTCCGGCGGCCAGAGCTTCTGGGGTCCGCTGCTCACCGGCTTCGTTGTTGGCAGGATGCTGGACGGCGCCTGGGGCGGCGGCGGCATGTACCGCGACTGGCGCGGCGGCGGCTATTACACGCGCGGCGGCCCGGTCCAGACCGACTACTCTACCGGCCGCACCCGGGTCGGCGCTTCCAGCTTCGATCCGCCCGACAAGATTGGGGGGCCTCCGAAGATGCAGACCCGCACCTCGGTGGTCTCGCGCGGCGGCTTCGGCGGTCGCATGAGCGGCCGCAGCTACGGCGGCGGCGGTTGGGGCGGATAGGTTTTCCGCCGCCCTTGTGGGTTTAGCGCCTTTCGTGGTTTGAACGCCCCGCGCCGGCCGGGCGCGAGCACCAACCTGAGACGACGCCCTATGTTGAGCAAGACCCGTAAAGCGCCCGCTGGCGCGGCCCTCCTGGCCGTCGCGTCGCTTGGTCTGGCCCTCGCCGCACCCACGGTGCAGGCGCGCACGGCTGACTCCAAGGTTTCATCGATCGTTCGCGGCGACCCGGTCGCTCTGGGTTTCGATCCCGCCAAGCTGGACGCCGCGCGCGTTGGCCTCAAGGCTGACGTGGACGCCGGAAAGATCGCCGGGGCCTACCTGCTGATCGCCAGGCGCGGCAAGGTCGCCTACCAGGAGGGCTTCGGCGTGCAGGGCCCTGGCCAGACAGCGCCCGTCACCGACGAAACGATCTTTCGGATTTTCTCGATGACCAAGCCGATCGTCTCCGTGACGGCGATGACGCTGGTTGAACAGGGTAAGCTGGACCTTGATGCGCCGGTGTCGAAGTACCTGCCGGAGTACGCCAACCTCGTCGTATACCAGCCTGACGGGACCAGCCGGCCGGCGACCCAGCCCATGCTGGTCCGCCATCTGATGAGCCATACCTCCGGCCTGATCTACGGCTTCATCACCCCCAACGCGCCGATCGCCAAGGTCTGGGCCGCGGGCGGCGAGAACCGCAACGACCTCACCGCGCGCGAATACGCCCGGCTGATCGCCAAGCTGCCGCTGAAAGCCGAACCGGGGACGGCCTGGAACTATTCCCACTCCACCGACGTGCTCGGCGCGGTGGTCGAGGCCGCCGGCGGGAAGCCGCTGGACGTGCTTGTGCGCGAGCGGGTCACCGGGCCGCTGGGCATGACGGACACCGCCTTCTGGCAACCCGAGGCCCGGCGGGCGCGGTTCGCCGAGGCCGCCAACCCGGCGGGGGGCATCTACTACGACTATGCCAAGCCGACGCCCTACCTCTCAGGTGGAGGCGGCATGTCGTCCACCACTGAGGACTACCTGCGTTTCGCGCTGATGCTGGCGAATGACGGCCAGTACAAGGGCGTGCGTATCCTGAAGACCGACACCCTGGCTCGCATGCGCCAGGACGAGACGACACCGGAAATCCGCCGCGCGGGCCAGTTCTTCCCCGGTCAAGGCATGGGGTTCGGCCTGGGGTTCAGCCTGGTCAAGGACGACACGGTCCAGCGGCCCGGCGCGGGCACGTTCTCCTGGTGGGGCATCGCCGGCACCGAGTTCTGGGTCGACCCCAAGAACGAGGTCGTGGTGGTCTTCATGGTCCAGAGCCGCGAGCGCGCGATGGAGTACCAGCGCAAGAACCGCGCCTGGGTCTATGACGCCCTGATCAAGTAGAGGCTTAGCGGTGGATGCGGACCGGCAGGGCGACGTAGCCCTTCACGAAGCTTGAGTTCAGGCGGGTCGGCTCGCCGACCACTTCGATCCGCTTGAACCGCTTGAGGATTTCCTCCCAGACCACCTTGAGCTGCATCTCGGCCAGGCGGTTGCCCACGCAGCGGTGGATGCCGAACCCGAAGGCCACATGCTGGCGCGGACGTTCGCGGTCGATGATGAAGCGCTCGGGGTCGGGGATCACGCGCTCGTCGCGGTTGCCGGAAACGTACCACATCACGACCTTGTCGCCCTTGCGGATGAGCTTGCCGCCAAGCTCGACATCCCGGGTCGCCGTGCGGCGCATGTAGGCCACCGGGCTTTGCCAGCGCGCGATTTCCGGCACAGCGGATTCTAGCAGACTGGGGTCCGCCCGGAGCCGGTCGTAGGCCTCCGGGAATTGCTGGAACGCCATCAGGGCGCCGGTGATGGAATGGCGGGTCGTGTCGCTGCCGGCGACGATCAGAAGGATCACATTGCCCAGGTAGTTCTGGGGGATATCGTTCTTGTGGGTGGACGGATCGTTGGCCAGAAGCGAGATCAGGTCATTGCCGGCGCCGGCGACCTTCCGCGCGTTCCACAGGCCTATGAACGGCATCAGCAGCTGCATAAAGGCCGCCTGACGCTCCTCCTGAGAGCGGTCCTCCATAGCCTCCGAAGGGCCCGACAGGATCAGGTCCGAGATGTAGGGCAGGTCGCGGCGACGCTCGAACGGATAGTCGAACAGGGTCGCCAGCATCTGGCTGGTCAGCTCGATCGAGACCCGGTCCACGAAGTCGAAGGTCTCGCCGATGGGCAGTTCGTCCAGGATCGCCGCCGCGCGGCTGCGGATCAACGGCTCCAGGGCGGCCATGCCCGCGGTGGAGAACATCGGCGTCACGACCCGCCGCTGGGCGTCATGCTCGGGCGGGTCGAGACCAATGAAGCTGGAGCTGTCCCGGGGTTGGAAGCCGTCACCCAGGGTAATGCCGCCCAGCTCGGAGTCGGACGAGAACGCCTCGTGGTTCGAATCCACCGCCACGATGTCGTTGAACCGTGTCACCGACCAATAGGGGCCGAACTCGCTGCGCGCGCAGTAGTGGACCGGATCCTCGTTTCGCAGGCGCTCGAACCAGGGCCACAGGGTGTCGCTCGTGAACAGTCCCACGTCCGCGACATCGAAGTCTTCGAGCGGGGTGGCGTAAGCGCGCTCGCGGGCGGTTCGAGCGATGGCGCTGGCGTCGTCGGCCATGGATGGGTTCCCAACATCGCGCCGGCGTTCCGGCGGAGCAGACAGCTTGCGCCCGACGCTGGCGGCCGGCAAGCCGCGGGCAGACGCTCGCCCGTGCCCGCGTTTCAGGCTATTGGCGAGGCGTCGGAAGTCAGGAGACGTCGATGACCCTGCCCGCCCTCGACCGCTGGTACGCCTACATGGTGGGCGGCCACGACAAGACCTTGTTGTGGGACCTGTTGGATCCCGACGCGGTGTTCGAGAGCCCGGTGGTGCACACGCCCCAGCGCGGGCGCGAGATCACGTTCAAGTACCTGGCCGGCGCCGATCAGGTTCTGGGCGGGCCAAGCTTTCGCTACATCGGCGAGTGGCGCAATGCGGCGGGCGCGATCCTGGAGTTCGAGACCGAGGTCGAGGGTATCCGGATCAACGGCATCGACATGATCACCGTCAGTGACGACGGCCAGCGGATCACCAATTTCAAGGTGATGATCCGGCCGCTGAAGGCTATCAACCTGCTGCATCGCCTGATGGGCGAGCAACTGGCGAAGGCTGAACCCACGGCCCGCTAACCCGAGGAAAACCACGATGAGCGCCAGCCGCCAGATCCATCTTGTCCGCCGTCCCAATGGCGTGCCGGTTGCCGAAGACTTCGCCGTGGTCGATGTCGACACGCCCGACGCCGCGGACGGGCAGGTGCAGGTTCAGGCCCTGCTGATGTCGGTCGACCCCTACATGCGGCCCCGCCTGACCGCCGACCAGCCGCTGAACGCGCCGATGCTGGGCGGCGGAATCGGCCGGGTCGTTCAGTCACGCAACCCCAAGTTCGCCGAGGGCGATCTGGTCCGGCACGGCGCGGGGATGCAGGAACTGTTCGTCTCGGACGGCCGCGGGCTGCAGGTCATCCACCCGGACCCCGAGCTCTCGCTGAGCGTCTACATGCACGCCCTGGGCGGCACCGGGATCACGGCCTACGGCGGCCTGTTGGAAACCGGCGCGTTGAAGGATGGCGAGCAGGTATTCGTCTCGACCGCCGGCGGCGCGGTCGGGTCGGTCGTCGCCCAGATCGCCAAGATCAAGGGCTGCTATGTGATCGGGTCGACCGGCGCGGACGACAAGGCGGCCTGGTTGCGTGATACCGTCGGCCTGGACGCCGTGATCAATTACAAGACCCAGGACCTGCGCAAGGCGCTCGCCGCGGCCGCGCCCAATGGCATCGATGTCTATTTCGAGAACGTCGGTGGCGCCCACCTGGACGCCGCACTGCCACGCATGAACCAGCGCGGCCGGATCGCGGTCTGCGGCATGATCTCCACCTATAACGGCGGCGGCGAAGGCGTGCGCAATCTCTCGACGATGATCTACAGCCGCGTACGTATGGAAGGGTTTGTCGCCAGCGACTTCCCGCACCTTCAGGCGCAGTTCGTGGCGGACATGACCGGCTGGCTCAAGAGCGGCCAGGTCAAGTATCAGGAGACCAT
>JANPKX010000211.1:0-7609 GCA_031426235.1 Alphaproteobacteria bacterium
CCTGGTCCGACGTCCTGACCTGGTTGGCAGGATCGGGCGGTGGCGGCGGCGGCTCCAGCGGCGGCGCGGGCTTCGGTGGGGCCGATCTGGCTGCAGGTCCGGCTGAGAGTGAGGGGGCCGCCGCCGAACTCATGGCAAGCGCCAGAACCGCGGTAAGCATTGGACGAAGAATGGTCGAACGCATGCCGCACCATACCTCTTCCCGCGACGCTTGATAAACCCCGCGAGTACAGTTGGTCTTAGGCGAGACGGCCGGAACCGGCGCCGGGTGCGGCCGGGCATCGGTCTCGTTGTGCGCGACGATCACAGCGACGCCGCAACCCTTTGGAGAGACCTCGACTGTCGCCTCCAGGTGTCGGGCAAGAGTTTGGACGATGCTGGTCCCGACGCCTGCGACAGCCTGCGCCGCCGGAGGTATGCCCACGCTCACCGACACGTTGTTCGACACCGAACAGCGAAGGGGCGGTTTCCGCCGAGCACCGTTAAGTGCTTGATATTGTGGTAGGCCGGGTGAGGTTCGAACTCACGACCATTCGATTAAAAGTCGAATGCTCTACCACTGAGCTACCGGCCCCCAACGCGAGGATCCGGCGAGCGGATGGCCTTGCGAAGCGGCGCGGAACCTAGAGCGCCGCGGGGCAAAGGGAAAGCGCTGAAAACAAATTGGACCGGCGCGGTTTCCCGGCCGGCCCACATTCCACTCTCAGGCGAGAGGCTATTGGCCGCTCTTGGCCAGATAGGCGTCCAGCGCCTGACGCGCGACCGTCTTGCAGCCGCTGCTCTCGGCGACGCGGACAATGTCGTCCAGTGTGGTCAGGCTTTCGAGCGCCGGGCAGATGCCGCCACGGCGGGCTCCGAAGGTGCGGCCCTCGGGCGGCGGCTGCACCAGGGCGCGAAGCGTCTCGAACCGCGCCGAGTCTGCCGCCGCCAGCCGGGCGCCGGGAACAGCGACGCCGCCATTGGCGCCGCGCAGGGTGGTGACTTCGCCCGAGGCTCGCATCAGTGTGAGCGTCTGGCCGGCGCCGAGCTGGACACGCGTCCCGGCGTCATAGGCTTGCCCGCGCTTGATCGCCGGGTCCGTCGAGTTGACCACAATATAGTCGCTGGCCAGGGCGGCGGTCCCGCAAGTCAGGGAAAGCGCCAGGCCGATTAGGAGATTACGCATCGTGTAGACCCCGTCCGTCATCTGTGTTCGTGGGTGCGCAGGCCGTTGGACTACCACACTGGAGCCCTGAACGGTACCTGAACAAGTCGTTTGTCAGCCTCAATTACGCGTCGATATGCCACGCAGACGCACCAGATGGAATTTCGCGAGCCAGAGGATGCCGCGCTCGATGAAGGGGCGACGCTCGGGCGCGGTCTCGGCCAGCAGTGCGCCCACCGAGCGCGGTCCGGCAGCCAGGGCGGCCACCAGGCTTTCCACCTCGTCGTCGGTCGGCGCACGGGCCGCGGCGGCCCGCACCTGGGCGCGGCCGACCCAGTCGCTCGCTTCTCCCGGCTGCAGGGGCCGCGCCAGAGACACCATATCCAGGCTCGACAGCACAGCCGTTGGATAGGCCTCGAACATGCGGAAAGGATCGAGACGGTAGGGATCGTCGAGCGCCGGCGGCTCTGGCGCGGCGCTACGCCGGCGATCCAGCTCGGCCCAAAGCGCCTGGTACTGAGGGATCACGACGCGCCAGTCGAACACCTCGCGCGCCCGCGCCTGGGCCGCGGCGCCCATCTGGCGTCGCCGCTCGGGGTCGGAGAACAGGCTGGCCAGGGCGTCGGCCGCCTCGGCGACATCGACGGCGGTGAACAGCGCGGCCGCACCCGCATAGGCCTCGTAACCGATGAGCCGCTGCGCCTGACCGTACGCAAGGTCCGAGCCCAGACCCGGCCGCGGCGCCAGGGTGCGGATGCGAAAGCCGTCGATCCCGTGGCGTACCGTATCGCGATAGCCGTCCCAGTCGCTGACCACGCACGGCAGGCCTGCGGCCATCGCCTCCAGCGGGGTCAGGCCAAACGTCTCCTGCACATTGTCGGACAGCGACAGGAATACGTCCGCGGCGGAGACGATCTCATCGCGCGCAAGGGCCGAGGTGTCGGCCACGGTCCTGACGATCACATCGGGGCAGAACGCCTGGGCGGCGGCGAGGAAGGCTTCGGCCTCCCCAGGTTTGCGGGCGCCGCCGAACAGGACCCAGTAGACGGGCGCGCCAATCCGCTGCGAGGCTTCCTGCAGCGCCAGGCCCATCGGTCCGGGGTGCATCTTGGTCGTATGGCTGAACCGCCCCAGGTGCAGGGCGACGGGCGCATCCGCGGGGATGTCCAGCGTTTCGCGCCACCGCCGGCGGGCCTCGTCGCTCCGCGTGAAGTCGGCGCTGTGCACGCCCAGCGGGATGGTGACCAGTTGCACCGGGGCGATGCGGGTGGCGCCGAACCGTTCCTGGATATAGGTCGCCACCCCCTCCAGCAGCGTCTCCACGGCCTTGCGGCCCGCCTGTGACGTGCACACCAGCGCGTCCCAGGGTTCGACAGGCGCGAGCAACAGCGCGCCGATCTCGTCCATGATATAGGTCTCAGCGATCGTGTGGGTGACGCCCGTCAGGGAGTAGGCTGCGCTGCCCATGGCCCGCCGGGCCCAGGCTTCGCCGCGCAGCTCCGGCGTGGGGATGTAGAGGCCGCCCGCCTCCCGGATCCGGGCCCGCTCGCCGCGACCGAACCAGGTCACGGGCCGGGACGGCGGACCCAGGCGTTCCACCAGGGCCTCGACCTCCGCCTGTGGCTCGTCGTAGCGGTTCCAGAAGTGAAATCGCTCGACCTCGGCGTAGCGAAGCAGTCCGCGCAGGAAGCCTTCGCCCGCCGAGTTGCGACCCATCGGGCGCGGGATCGCGGCGTCGTAAGGCTCAGTATTGAGCAGGATCGCAGCGTTCGCCATGGGCGTGGGCGCCGATCCGATCCGTCAGGAGCTCGTCGCCACCCGCTGCGCCGCGGCCGGCAGGGGCCGCGAGCCATCGCCGACAATGGTGAAGGGGGCCCAGAAGTACGGATGGGAAAACTGCTCGTTCTGCTGGAGGATCACCTGCGAGGCCTTCAGCGCCTCGCTCTTGGTGGGTGATCCCGCCCCGAACATACCGGTCATCAGTCGGACCGTGGCCACCGAGTCCACTGACCAGTGCGAGACGATCAGCGACCGTCCGCCCGCGTAGATGACGGCGCGGGTCAGGCCGCCAAGTGCTTCGCCGCCGCCCTGCAGGCCGGTGGTGGAGGAATCGCCGCCGCCGCCGCCGGTGTCGCAGGCCGACAGCACCACGAGGTCGGCGTCCAGCTTCATGTCGAGGATCTCGCTGGTGTCCAGCAGGCCGTCGGAATCGCCCGCACCGACAGAGGTCATCAGCGCCGGCTCCGGCAGGCAGGCCGAAGGCTGCGGCAACAGCCCGTGGGTGGCGAAGTAGAGGATCTTGTAGTCGGACAGGTCCTTGCGGACGCGGATGGTGTCGTCCGTGAAGGCCGTGCCGATGATGATCTGGTCCGGCGTCGTCCCACCGATGCTGGCCGCGACCTCCCGAACCTCATCGGCCGTATCGGGAAGGGCCGGCATCTGCAGCAACGCCAGGCGGGTGTTCTCGCAGATGCTCGAAACGTCCCGGCCCGTCGTTCGGATACTGACCGAACGCTTAACCACCGAGGAATAGGCCCGTTGATCGCTGCGGTTCGGCGTTGCCGGGTCGGCGAAGCCGATGAAACTCTGCTTGGCCTGGCTGGGCGCGAAGGCGCGCGACTGCATGAAGCTGGCCGCCGACAAAACCAGGGTCGAGTCCAGCTTGGCCCCGAGCCAGGCGATCTGGCGGTAGTCCGGATCCTTGCCGGCCGGGGTGCGCGCCAGGACGGCGGCGGGGTTGGCCGTCACCATCGTCGCCACTGGCAGCGAGATCAGCTGTCCGTCCGGCTCATAGATCAGGTGTTTGGCCGCCATCATGTCGGCGGCGACCGGGCCGAAGAGGGTCTGGAAGAGGTCGAACGACTTGGCGACGTCGAAGGGCGGCAAGGTGTCTTCAGATTCGAAGGGCGCGCGAAGGCTCACCACAGCGGCGCTGACCAGCCCGCGAGGCTTCTCTATGGCATAGGCCTTGGCGTCGGTCTGGGTGACCAGCATGCCGTATCCGCGCTGGGCCAAAAGCAGGACCTTCACATAGGCCTCACCGGGCCGCAGCGACTTGCGCAGGTCGTCCAGCGACGCTTCGGATGAAACCAGTTGCGAGTAGCGCGGGTTGGCGGCGAGGAGTTGACTCTCCAGGGCGTCGGCCTGGTCCTGAAGCGTCCGCAGCCGGGCCTCGACATCCGTGCGGTCCTGGCCTGTGTAGGCGCCCGTGGCCTGCAGGTTGGCGGCCTGAGCCTCAGCCGAGCGCAGCTCGCGGCGGGTGTCCTCGAGCGCTCGGACCAGCCCCGTGACGGCGCTGTCGCCGCTGGCGACCCGGGCCGCCAGCTTCGAAACCGTCTGGGCCGTGGCGTTGGACACCACGCTCTCGACGGCCACGAAGAACTTGGCCTTGTAATCGTCGGCCTTCGACGCATCGCTGGCGATCCGCTTGATCAGCAGGTCGAAGTAGGGGGCCGCATCGTCGGCGGAGGCGCCCAGCGCGCCACGCTGCTCCTGGAACAGCTTGAACGCGCGATCATAGGTCGCCAGCGCAGCGTCCTCCTGGCCCGCGGCCACCTGGGCGCGGCCCAGGTCGAGCAGCAGCCCGCCCTCGGCGGCTGTGCCGGCGTGGCGCAGCCGGATCGTACGGATCGCGCCCTGATACTTCGCGACAGCTGCGGCAGGCTGGCCCGCGTCCATGTCGAGCTCGGCCAGGTCGGCCTCGATGCGCGCGCGCAGCCAGACGTTCAGGGCGCCGTTGGCCTCGGCCGCGGTGAGTTGGCTCATGGCGCGGTCCAGCGCGGTGCGGGCGCCGGCCTGATCGCCCTGGGCGCCCAGGGAAGAGCCGACGACTTCGAGCGCCTGCGCGTCCTGGACGACCAGGCGGTCGGCGACGGAAACCCGCGAGCCGCCCATCACGTCCCGACCCGCGGGCCGGCTGTTGAGGGCGCTGGAGAGGTCGCCGCCGATGGCGAGGGCGCCATCGGCCATCTTGGTGACGGTGGGGCCACCGACCGCAATACCGCGCTGAGCGCGGACCTGGGCGCTGGCGCGGAGCGCGGACTGGCCGGCCTCGACGGCCTCACCGAAGCGGCCGGCATTGCGCAGATGCAGGGCGTGGTACGTCCGCGCCTGAGCGGCCAGCAACGGATCGCCCGCCGCGGCGACCTGGGCGTCGGCGTCGCGGAACAGGCGGTCCGCTTCGACGAACCGGCCGTTGTTCGAGACGTTGAGCGCCAGGTTCAGCAGCGCTTCGGCCATCTCGGCGGGCGGGGCGCGCCGGGCTTCCGCATCGGCCAGCAGGGCCTGGAAGTCGGTCTCGGCCTGCTCGAACCGCCACTCGTTGTTCTGGACGTAGGCACGGGCTCGCAGGCGGGCCGGGTCCGCCGCGGCGGCGGCCTGTGATCGCGCAAGTCCGCCGGTGGCGCCGCCGAAGTCGGCCGCAATCTCGGCGCTGGCGGCCGAGGTCTGGACCTCTGACGGGGCTGGTGGCTTCACGGCGCCGGAAATGACCTTCAGGCCGGTCTCCAACACATCGGCGATCTGGGCAGGACCTTCGGCGGTGTAGAGGCCGCCGCCGCGGCTCGAGCTGTAGGCCAGGTAGGGCGCCTTGCCCGCCGCGCTGCGGCAGGCGCGTCGGGTCACGGCGCCGACCGACGCCACATTTCCCTGTTTCGATTCCGTGCACTCGGCGCGTGTTTTCAACGCCGTTTCCCACACGCCGCTGTCAGTCGCCTTCGGGAGGACGTAGAGGCGCCCGAGGCTGCCTTCCCATCCCCGGCAGCGGATGTTCCAGCCGCGGCGGCCCGCGCCCTGCACGACCGGATCATCATAATCGCGGACCGCCTGGCAGACAGCGCCCGAAGCACCGCTGCGCCCCAGCGGGATCAGGTCAGCCCGCGTCTGCGCGCTGGCAGGGTGGGCGAGGCTGGCCAAGGCCATCGCCCCGCCGAGGGCGGGAAGGAGGCTCCTACTTGTCATTGTTCTTCTGCCTGCGCTGACGCCAGATCTCTTCGCTGCCGGCGCCCGTGGTCACCGGATCGGTCACAATCTCATCGCTGTCCACAGGGGCGAGGGACAGCAGCACGGGCGGCGCCGTGAGGGTCTCGGCGGAGACGGCGTCCTGGCCGGCTTCCTCCGAGGTCTTGGAATCCGACTTCGGCGGTCCATCGCCGCGACCGCCGAAGCCGCCATTGGCTCCAAGCTGGTCACGGGCGGCGAGGATTCCGGAATTGTTCTGGCTGACAACCGTGTCGGGGGGCGCGGAGAAGGTGCAGTTGCCCGTGCCGACGTCGCAACTGTTGAACCGGTAGGTCGCCCCGTCGGGCCGGCTGGTCGGCGCGCCGGCGGCGTCGACGACGGTGAAGGTGATGGCGCTGCCCGCGGCCGCCCCACCGATGACCTTGCCGTCAGTCCCACCCACGACGCCATACAGCTCGACAACTTTCGGGGGGTCGATGATCAGGGCTGGGGTGAAGGCGCCGGTCAGGAACAGGCCCACCGGCTGGACACTGCCCGTCGGCGCGGTGTTCTGCTGGACGACCTTGTTGTCCGCCGAGACCTCAAGCCTGCCCGTCGCCGCAAAGATCTTGAACTGTTCGTCGGCCGTCGGCGCGACGCCGACCGGTTTGCCGTTGGCGACATCAATATCGGCAATGGCAGTGCCTTGGATCAGGGTGATGAACCGGTCAGACCCGATCAGGATGTCCTGGCGCGCCGCAAGTCGAACCTCATCGAACGCGCGGATGTTGGTGTAGGAGCCTCCGGAGAAGGTCGCCGCGCCAAGGGATCCGGTGACGAGGATCGAACCGGGGCGCCATGTCAGGTCGGCCGCGTCGCCGACACGCAGGATGCCGCCGCTTACCGTCGGCGCGACGGGGCCGGTGATCCGCGCGAGGTTCGAAGACCCGACGAGGAAGGCGATGTTGGGGGTCAGCGCCGGATTGACCGCCAGCGCCTGCAAGGTGAGGTCGCCGCGGACGCCGCCGGTCGTCGAGCCCGCGAAAATCCGGACCGCGCCGGAAATCCGAAGTTGGCCAAACTCGTTGCTGTCGAGGCTGAGAACGCCGGCGGTATCGCCAGCGCCGCCACCGACCCGCAGGCCGCCGTTGCGCGATTCGATCTGCGCTGTCGTCGCGACGGCCGCGCCGGTCAGATCCAGATCGCCGGCGAGAATGCGGATGTTCTGGCCGGCGGAAATCGGACCGAGGGTCGCCTTGCCGCCGATGTCGAAGATCAGGTTGCGTCCGGCCGCGAGCGCGCCCGTCGAGGTGAACGCCCCCGGTGCGGTGATCGAGAGGTCGCGGGCGACGGGCGAGATGGCGGAGCCGAGAGACAGGGACGAGCCCTGGATGATCAGGTCGCGCCCCACTACCTTGATATCGTCAATGCCAACACCGGCAGGCAGGATCAACTGGCCATCGGCCGTTAGCGGCATGATGTTGCCAGTCTGGATAGCCAATTGTACCGCTACCGCAGCATCTAGGG
>JANPKX010000212.1:0-4585 GCA_031426235.1 Alphaproteobacteria bacterium
GCATCTCGGCGACGATCGGCAGGATGGTGTCGAGAACCGACGCCGAAGCGGCGCTTCGCACGGTGGCAGTCTGGTCCGTGAGTAGCCTTGGCAACCGGCGCATGACTATGTCCACGCGCGGCATCTGAAGGCTCATCTCCCGGCAAAGGAGTTCGCCAGCGGCCTTCGCCATCGCGTACTCCACCCAACCTTTCGGCGTATCTTCGACGGCCACCGACGACGGATAGAACGCCCGCAACGGCATGTCGTTTTCAGGACCGGCAAGTGCCTCACACGCCTCGACGAAGGCCGTCGCATAGAACCGCATGAACTCCGCGAGCACGTCTGGGTCCAACAAGCGGGTGCGGCGGAGTGCGATCGGCCCAGTGGCGAAGTAGTAGAGGTGTGTCGGTCTGGCGGGCAGGCCGATGAGTTGCTCGGCCAATCGACGTCTGACATCCAGCTGCATGACATCGCAGATTCCCCCGAAGTCGCGGATCTCGTTGGCGACTCGATCAGCCTCTTCGCGGCCAACGGCATAGGTCGCGATAACGTGCGCTCCGCCCGCGGCGCAGGCCTTTGCTGCGATCTCGCCAAGGCCGCGCGAGCCTCCGATGACCAGGACGACAGCGGAACGGTAAGCGCCCTGCGGGATGCCCATGGCGATCTCTGCGATACCGGGCTGGGCGACCGGCGGAAGACGGGCGAAGGCCATAAGTTCGCCCGCCAGCCCCGGCCCGGAAACGGCCAGTCTCGCCAATCGGAAGCGGTCGTCAGCCTGGACAACCCTGTAACGGATGGCGGTCTCAGGGTCTTGTTCCAACAGGTCGACGCTCAGGCCGCTGAAAATCGAATGCAGTCCTGGGCAGATCATGCCGACGAGGCGGGAAAGCGCCGCCAGGGCGGTTACGCGCTGAACGCCGATCGCACCAACCAGGCCGGGAAAGGCGGACGAGACCTGGGCTTCGCGGCCCACCGGCGCAAAAGCGCCCCCTTCAGCCGCAAGGTCGGCAAAGTCTAGCGCTCGCGGCTGCTCGGGCCAGCTGGACGGCATGACGGGCTGAGCGGGCGGCTTGGCGCTCGCGGCCTCTCGCTGACCAAGCTCGATTGTGATCGTCGTGCAGGTCGTTCGATCGACCACCACTTGCAGCCGCACCCTTTGGTCGCTGCGCGACGCCACGAGCACCGTGGCGAGATCACCGACGTAAATCGGCAGCGCGAAGTTGACCTTTATGGCGCGCACGTCGAGCGGCGCAGACCCGCAGGCGAGATCAAGCGCCCATAGGACGCCATGGATGCCATGAACGACCATTGCGCCCATCTGGGTTCTCCGCGCCGCCACGCCGTCCATGTGCATGGGGTTGCCGTCGCCAGAGAGTTCGGCGAAGGCTTCTTGGTCCGAGATGGTGAAGGTTCGTGATCCCAGGTTCATCCAGTTCGCCTTCCGCGCCATAGCCCCGATGCGGCAAATCGACACCGAAAGTACACGATTGCATTTTAGATCGCTTAAAGGCGCTGGCCGCCGCCTGGGCAAGGCCCGCTGCGTAAACACGTCCAGCGTCTGACCTCAGGTGACCCGCCACCTAGTTGGAGCCGCATCTGTGCGCCGACTAGAGCTTTCAACGAGGAGTTTCGTGTGGCTGATGTTCCGAATCTCGAATGGATCGAAGCGATTGTCCGCGAGGAGTTGGACAACGACGAGATCCATCTGGCGATGGATACGCTGCCCGCGAACGTCGAGGGTTGGGACAGTCTGGCGCATGTCGGAATTCTCGTTGCGATCGAGAAGAAGCTGGGCCGGAGGTTCACCACCGAGCAGATCGACTCCGTAAGTTCGGTCGGTGATCTTGTTCGCATGGCTCAGATCGGCTGAATTCGTCGGAGGGCTGCGTGAGTTTTGATCCAACACTCTTGCCCTGGCTCTTGCCGGCGCCGGACGATTTTCGGGAGAGGTGTCGAGCTCTCGCTCCGGGTTCGCAAGGCCTGGGATCCGTCGTTCAAAGTCTGGCGAACCACAGTTTGTCTCCCGCGCAGGCCAACACGCTCAGCAAGGCGATACATCGGCTTTGCCATGCGTCTTCCGACCTGAGCCCGCTGGCCCCGTTCAAGCTCTCGATCCTTCCAGGGGCGACCTATGATTTCATCGCGGCGGGTCTGCCTGCTGCCGCGGCCCGCCATGGCGTGGCGTTGGAGGTGGCCTTGGCGCCCCTCGGGCAGATCGAGCAGGAAGTGCTCAATCCGGCTTCAAGCCTTCGCCTTTCCCGACCCGATGGAGTCCTGCTGGGGATAGACCACCGTTGGCTGGGCCTCGATGTTGCCGAACTCGACGGGAATGCCGAGGCTCGTGTCATTGAGGCTGTCGATCGGGTCGCGCAGTTGGCCGAAGGTATCGCAGACCTCGGCGCGGCGCCGCTCCTTCCCACGATCCCCACACCCGGCGACGCCCTGTTTGGCAGCTACGACCGGCGGGCTGCTGGAACGGTGCGGGCGATGGTCGAGCATTTCAATTCACGACTTCCCGAGGTTTGCGCCCGAACGGGGGGGGCCATTCTGGACGTCGCCGCCATCTGCGAGACCGTGGGGTCATCGCGATGGTTCGACCCCGTCGCCTACAACCTCTACAAGCTGCCTTTTGCGTCGGATGCGGTGCCGCTGTTCTGCGATATGGCGGCGCGGGTTCTGGGCGCTCTTCGAGGCAAGGCCCGCAAGTGCCTGGTGCTGGATCTGGATAACACCTGCTGGGGTGGCGTGATCGGCGACGACGGCCTTGAGGGTATCCGCATCGGTGGGGGCGCTGAAGGCGAAGCTTTCGCCTCTGTCCAACGCATGGCGTTGAGCCTGAAACAGCGAGGCGTCATTCTTGCCGTCTGCTCGAAGAATGATGACGCAAACGCCCGCATTCCGTTTCAACAGCATCCCGACATGTTGCTGAAGGAAAGCGACATCGCCGTCTTCCAGGCCAACTGGACGGACAAGGCGAGCAATCTCGAGGCCATCGCCGCAACGCTGGAGATTGGCCTCGACGCCCTCGTCCTCCTTGACGACAACGGCGCTGAGCGAGCGCAGGTGCGAGCGGCTCTCCCGATGGTCGCCTGCCCCGAGCTTCCGAACGACCCGGCGTACTATCCCGCCTATCTTCTCGGCGCGGGTTACTTCGAGTCCGTTTCGTTCTCGTCAGAAGATCGACTGCGCAGCCAAAGCTACGCGGCGAATGCCCAGCGCGCTGAGGTCAAAAGTCGCTCACGAAACCTGGATGACTATCTCTCGTCGCTAGAGATGCGGATCGGCTTCTCGCCGTTCGACGCCGTCAACCGAGCGCGGATCGCTCAATTGGTCAACAAGACCAACCAATTCAATCTGACGACCCGTAGATACACAGAGGCGCAGATTGCCGCTCTGGAGGGCGGCGCCGACCTGACCCTCCAAGTACGGCTGAGCGATCGGTATGGCGATTTCGGAATGATCGGCTTGATTATCGCACGCCGCACAGAGGACGATGTCTTTGACATCGATACTTGGCTCATGAGTTGCCGCGTTCTTGGCCGCAAGGTCGAGGAAGGCATGCTCGCCGAATTGGTGAACCGCGCACGAGACGCGGGGGCAACGCGGCTGATCGGTCACTACAACCGCACGGCGAAAAATGCCATGGTCGCAGATCACTACGACAAACTCGGCTTCACCCGGTGTGTCGATGAAGCGCCGCCGCTCCAATCTTATTGGCTTGACCTTGACGGTTATAGGCCATCTGTTCTGCCCTTCTCTGTGTTGGCGAGTGAGTGAACGTCCCGTTTGCTTGCGGGGGCCTGGCCACGGAACGTGGCCAATTCGACAATCGGAAGCCACGGTATGGACCCGAACATCACTGTCCTGCTGATCCTGCTCAGCGTCGCTTCGGCCGTGGGCGTGCTTGCGATCATTTTTCGCAGCAGCACGATCCGCAAGCACGGGCTCTTGGGCGCCTTGCGCCGCCGGTTTTCCGGTGGCAGCGCGCACTCTCGCTACGACAGCTGAGCCTCGCGGTCAGCCGCGGCGGCGGGCGTCGTTGCTGTCGGGCGGCCCTCCAGGCCAGCGGCCTAGCGAAGATCGCCGTTTCCATTCCCTAGCGGCTGCGTGCCGTCGGCCTAGCCCGATGCCGTGAGCGTCTCGCCATGCAAAAGGGCCGCGGCGCTGAACGCCGCGGCCCTGCAAAGGTCGGCTTGTCTTAGAAGGTGTAGGCGACCTTGCCGTAGTAGTAGCCGCCGTTGATTCCGAACGCAGAAGCCGTCGGGTACTGAGTGACATAACCGTTGGCATTTGCGGCCAGGAAGGTGTCGCGGTAGGCTTTGGGGAGTTTGGTCGGGAACTTGTTGAACAGGTTATTGGCGCCGATCGTGACCTTCACGGCGTCCAAGATCTTGTAGCTAACCTCGAAGTCGGTGGTCACGGCCGTCTTGATGGCAATCTTGAAGCAGTTCGAGGTTGGCAGCGACAGCGGACAGCCGAGCCGGTTGTTCAGGACCGATGACGGTCCGTAGAGGCTTTCCTTCACGTTGACGCTCAAGTCGTTCCAGGTCCACAGAACGCCCAGCACGGCACGGTACTTGGGCGTGCTGGTTTCCAGGAAGCC
>JANPKX010000213.1:0-1920 GCA_031426235.1 Alphaproteobacteria bacterium
CGTGGAGCGAGCTGGCGGACTGGGCGATGATCTCGACCATTTCGCGCTGGCGCGGCGCGAGCGCGGTCTGCATCAGCACCTCGGCCACCCCGAGCACGCCATTGAGCGGCGTTCGGATCTCATGGCTCATGTTGGCCAGGAATTCGCTCTTCGCGCGGTTGGCGGCCTCGGCGGCATCTCGAGCCCGGCTCAGCGCTTCCTCGCCCTGTCGCGCCTCGGTGACGTCGAAAACGGCCACCAAGTAGGCGGCGCGCCCCTCGTACTCAAGCCTGCCAAGATAGGGCTGCGCGAGCATTTCCGACCCGTCCGCCTTGCGGTGGCGCCAGACGCGGTGGCCTTCGCTCTTCTGCCAGGCGTCGAAGGTGCGGATGCGGGCCAGGAAAGTCTGTTCGTCGGGGGGCAGAATATCGCGCACGGTCATGGTCGCAAACTGTTCAGCGGAAAACCCGTAGTGGCTCACCGCCGCGTCGTTCACCGCCAGGAAGCGCAGCGAGTCCTGGGCCAGAACCCACATGGGCGCGGGGTTCGCCGCGAAAAGTAGCCGGAAAGAGGCCTCACGGTTCTTGATCTGGGTGATGTCGACGCACACGCTGACCACGCCGCCGGCTGGGGTGCGTCGCTCCTCGACCCGAAGCCAGCGGCCGTCGGTGAGTTCCACTTCGTGCAGGCTGGACTCGGCGCGGTGCAGCGCCATCCTCCGATCGATGAAGGCGTCGGCGCCCTGCTCGCCCAACGCATAGTGGCCCAGGTCGACCCCCGCCCCTACGACGTCGCGGAACGACATGCCGGGGCGCAGGCGGCCGCTCAGCCCGGGGTGCAGTTCCGTGTATTTGGCGTTCCAAAGGACGAGTTTGTCGCGCGGATCGAAGAACGCCAAGCTGTCGGGCATCGTGTCCACGGCCTCGCGCAACCGCTCGTGAGCGGCGGTCGCCTCGCTTTCGGCTCGCGTGATCCGATGGGTCAGTTCGGTCATGACGATCACCTGTTCGGCATGATCGGCCGCGACCGCCTGCAACAGGCCCAAAAGGCTGCCCACGCCGCAGTAGATCCCCTCGTCGACAATCACGAATCCGCGGGTTAGCTCCGACGCTTGGTGCACAAGGGCGTGGTGCGTGAAGTCCGATAACGGCGTCGAGGCTTCCACCACGAGGGGGGCCTGATCCATCAACATGGATATGGGGCGCTGCGCGTAGAGCGCGCGACCGAACTCCGCGGCGAGCTTGAGCATGAACCGTTCGCGCTCGATGAGAGCCAGGGGCCGCCCTTCCGCGTCGATAACAGGGATGGAAAGTAGCTCCGGATCGGCCTTGAAACGGTTGAAGACAACTTCGCCCGGCGTCTCGGGCCGAATGGCTGCAAGCGGTGTCGTAATGTCCTTGACGCGCTTCATAATCTTTCCACGGTTACGCGCCTTTAGAGCATCAGTAGGTGAAAGCGTTGTAAATGGAGCAATGTCGCAAAACTGTCACTCAATGGGCGCCAACGAATACTGACGCGCCCGCGTTTATGCGTGCCGGCCACGTGGACTGGCAGATTAATCGCGCTTTGACCTTGGTCACGTTCGCCATTGGCTGCGTGCAAATTGGCTGCAAGCGTCGACACGCTGACGATTGAGCCGTTGGACTGAGCCCAAGGGGGCTTGCCACCGCGGCCGCCGCGCGCGAGCGTGCGGCCAACCAGAAGAAGCGGTATGGGAGTGAAGGTTATGGCGGTGGTCAATCCGAACGGGACGCTGAGGGGCAAGGTTGCGCTGGTCACGGGCGCCAGTCGGGGGATCGGCGAGGCGATCGCCGTGCGCCTGGCGATGGAGGGGGCCAAGGTCGTCGTTTCCGCCCGCACGGCGGAAGAGGGCGACAGCAAGCTTCCGGGCACACTGCACGCCACGGTCGACCGCATCCGCCGCGCCGGTGGGC
Organism: Alphaproteobacteria bacterium; assembly: GCA_031426235.1. GTDB lineage: Bacteria > Pseudomonadota > Alphaproteobacteria > Caulobacterales > Caulobacteraceae > Phenylobacterium. Next base: position 1,914 of record JANPKX010000213.1, read on the forward strand.
AGGCCAC
>JANPKX010000214.1:0-4174 GCA_031426235.1 Alphaproteobacteria bacterium
TGCGGCCCGGCGCCCTGGAGGCCTATCGCCGAATGGTCGCCGAGGCCAAGGCGGCCGGCGCGATCCAGCGACCCGAGGCGCTGACCATCTTCTCCGGCTTCCGCGATCCGGCCGCCGACGCCGCCCGCTGCGCACGGGACAACAATTGCCAGGGTCTGGTGCGGACCATCTGCTCGGCCCACCGCACCGGTCTGGCCATGGATGTCTATATCGCCGCCGCCCCGGGCTTTGGCCCCGACAGCTCGGCCGACGACAATCGCCGCGCCATGGCGCGCTCGGCGGTGTTCCAGTGGATGGTCGTCAACGCCGGGCGCTTTGGCTTCGTCAACTATCCTTACGAGCCCTGGCACTGGGAGTGGACGGGCGAGGCGCCCTGACCGTAACCTCTGGCCATGCCTTACGTGACCCTGAACGGCGTCCAGCTCGCCTACGATGACATCGCCCCGCCCGGGGCGCCGGTGCGGACGATCCTGCTGTTGCACGGCTTCGCGTCGAACCGGAACGAGGGCTGGAAGCGCACCGGGTGGTACGCGGCCCTTGAGCGTCGGGGCTTCCGCACCATCGCTCTGGACCAACGCGGCCATGGCGAAAGCATGAAGTCGCACGACCCCGCCGACTACGGCCGCGAGGCGATGGCCGCCGACGCCCTGGCGCTGCTTGACCACCTGGGGGTCGGGCGCACCGATGTGTTCGGCTATTCCATGGGCACGCGGACCGCGATGCAACTGGCGCTCGACGCGCCGGACCGGGTCTCGAAACTGCTGCTGGGTGGCGTCGGCGGCAAGCTGTTTGAGCCTCGTCCACCCGCGCCGGACGGCGAGACCATCGCCACGGCGATGGCAGCCGACGATCCCGCCACCATCAAGAACGCCCTGCTGCGCAGCTTCCGACAGTTCGCGGACGAGCAGGGTGAGGACCGCAAGGCTCTGGCCGCGGCCTCCGCCGCAGAGAGCGCGCCTCTCGGCCGGGCGGCGCTCGCTACCCTGTCGATGCCGGTGCTGGTCGCCGCCGGTCAGGGCGATGACCTGGCGGGCGATCCCGAGGCGCTGGCGCGGGTGTTCCCCCTGGGGGTCGGCGTCACTTTGCCCGCCTGCGACCACTTTTCGGCGATCCCGCACATGTCGTTGAAGGCCACTGCGTTCGACTTCATCGACGGGGTACTCGGCGAGGACGATTTCCCGCCGTTCGAATAGGCGTCAGAACGCAACGGGGCCAAGATCCCTCAGGCGCGGCAGGATCTTGTCCTTGTCGGAGAGTACGGGCTCGCCAGCGACGGGCCACGGGATCGCGAGGTCTGGGTCATTCCACATGACACCGCCCTCGCTGGCGGGCGCATAGGGTCCGTCGACCTTGTAGAAAATCTCGCAGTCGTCGGTGATCGTGCAGTAGCCATGGGCGAAACCACGGGGGACCCAGAGTTGCTCTCCGCCCTCGGCGGTCAGTTCGGCGCTGACCCACTGGCCGAACGTGGGTGAGCCGGCGCGGACGTCCACCGCCACGTCGAAGATCGCGCCTTTCAGGGCGCGGATCAATTTGCCCTGCGCGTTCGGCGCCATCTGGAAATGCAGCCCCCGCAAGGTGCCCTTGGCGGCGCTGAAGGCCTGGTTGTCCTGCACGAACGATGTGTCCGCCGTGCTGCCGGCCAGCGCCTTCACGCTCCAGGTCTCGGAGAACCAGCCGCGTGCATCGCCATGACGCTTGGGCGTGATAAGCAGGACGTCGGGAATGGCGAGCGGTGTGATCGTCATGGGCTTCCAGTCGATTCGGGTGATGCTGTCGCATGGCGCAGCTGGCAGGGGATGACAAGGTGCGAGCTCCGGCGATCACCGTCTGCGTGATCGCCTACAATTCCGGGCCCACTCTGCGCACCTGCCTGGAGCATCTCGGCGCGCAGACGCTCGCCGACTTCGAGACGCTGGTGATCGATAATGCCTCTCCCGATGCCGGTGATGCGGAGATTGCAGCGTCGTTCCGGTTCGTCACCCTCATCCGTAACCCCGACAATGCCGGCTTCGCCAAGGCGGGAAACCAAGCCGCCAGGCTGGGCCGAGGCCGCTGGTTGGTGCTGCTGAACCCCGACGCCTTCGCCCGGCCGGACTGGCTGGCGCAACTGGTGGCGGCGGCCGAACGCCACCCACAGGTCCGCAGCTTCACCTCGGTCCAGCTCGCCGAGGACGCACCAGGAATGTTGGACGGGTTGGGCGATGTGATGAGCATCACCGGCATCCCCTATCGCGGGGGGTACCTCAATCCCGACCAGGGACAGGCCCGCGAAGGCTATGTGTTCAGCCCCTGCGGCGCGGCGATGATGATCGACCGCGCGCTGTTCCAGTCCCTCGGCGGGTTTGACGAGGACTTCTTCTGCTACGGCGAGGATGTTGACCTGGGCTACCGGCTGGTGCTGGCGGGCGAGCCGACGCTGCTGGTTCCGGACGCGGTGGTCGGCCATATGGGCTCGGCCTCCTCTGGCGGACGCAAGTCGGAGTTCGCGGTCTTCCACGGGACGCGCAACCGCTTCTGGGTGCTGTTCAAGAACACGCCGGCGCTGCTGTTGCCGCTGGTGGTGCCGCTGCACCTGTTGGCGCTCACCGCCATATATCTGCGGCGGGAGAACCGGCCGCATGCGGCGCTGATCTGGCGGGCGGTCCGAGCCGCGTTTGCCGGGGCCCCCACGATTTTCCGCAGCCGCGCGGCCGTTCAGCGTGCGCGGCGCGCCTCGTTCTGGCAGGTCGCCACCGCCATGACCTGGAACCCGCTGGACCTGATCGGCCGCCGCCCGGTGATCCGGCCTATTCCGCCGCCCACTCGATCAGGCGGCGCATGAACTGCGCGCCGCGCTGGATCTGGGAGACCTCGACGTATTCGTCCGGCTGATGCGCCTGATCGATCGAGCCTGGGCCACAGATCACGGTGGAGAATCCGGCCTGCTGGAACTGACCCGCCTCGGCGGCGAAGGCGACCACACGGGGCGGGCCGTTGTCTCCGGTCAGGCGGCGCGCGAACGCCTCGGCCTGGCCGTCGGGTTCGGGTGTGAACGGCGGCACATTGGTGCGCATCTCGACGACCACGCCGGCCTCGGGCGCACGGGCCCTGAGCGCGGCATCCATCGCCGCGGCCTCGACCAGGAACGGGGCGATGATCGCTTCCGGCGTGCGGCCGCCGGGCGTGCGCAGGTCGAAGATGAACTCGCACTGCCGCGCCAGGATGTTGTGCGCCGTGCCGCCGTGCACGATGCCGATGGTGAGCGTCGGCCACTTGGGCGTGAACGGCGAGGCGGGATCGGCCTCCGCCTCGAGCCGCGCCGCCAATGCCTTGAGGGACGACATCAGGGTCACCGCCTCCATTACCGCCGAGACCCCCAGGTGCGGCTGGCTGGAATGGACCTCGCGGCCGGTCACCGCGACGCGGAAGGTCGCGATGCCCTTGTGGCCGCTGACCGCCTCCATGTTGGTGGGCTCGCCAACCACCACGACGGCTGGCGCTGGCAACTCGCGGCGGATCACCTCGATCATCGCAGGCGCGCCCAGACAGCCGATTTCCTCGTCGTAGGAGAATGCCAGGTGGACGGGCCGGCGAAGGCTGGCGGCGGCCAGCTCCGGTGCGGCGGCGAGAGCCAGGGCCAGAAACCCCTTCATGTCGCAGGTCCCGCGCCCATAAAGCCGCTCGCCCTTCTGGACCAGGGCGAAGGGGTCGGTGGTCCACGGCTGGCCGTCCACCGGCACCACATCGGTATGGCCCGACAGCACGGCCCCGCCCTCGACGGCCGGGCCGATGGTGGCCAGGAGATTGGTCTTGGAGCCGTCGGCGTTCGGCACCCGGCGGTGCGGGATGGCCAGGCCGTCGAGATAGGCCTCGACCCATTCGACGAGCGGCAGGTTCGAACCCCGCGAGGTGGTGTCGAAGCCGATCAGCGTCGCCAGCAGGTCCTTGGCCGCGGGGTAGAGGTCAGTCGCCATAGGCCCTGCATAGACCGCCGCCGCGATCGGCGACAGCCCCGCCGCTCAGCCCGCCAGGGCAAGCAGCGGTTTCTGGCGGGCTGCGCGCCAGCCCGGGAAGATCCCGCCCACCAGGCCGATCACCAGGGCCAGAGCCACGGCCTGGCCAATGATCTCGGGTCCGATCTGGACGCGGAAGGCGACCTGGGTGAATCCGGCGCCCAGCGTCGAGGCGGACA
>JANPKX010000215.1:0-4323 GCA_031426235.1 Alphaproteobacteria bacterium
GTTGGCCGCCGTGGGCATCGCTTGCTTCGGCCCGACCGCGCAGGCCGGCCAGCTGGAATCCTCCAAGGCCTTCGCCAAGGCCTTCTGCGACCGCCATGGCCTGCCCACCGGGGCCTACGCCGTCTGCGAGACGGCGGCAGACGCCAAGGCCGCCCTGCCCCGGTTCGCGCCGCCCTATGTGGTCAAGGCGGACGGGCTGGCGGCGGGCAAGGGCGTGGTGATCGCCACCGATTTGGCAGGAGCGCATCTGGCGATCGACGAGGCGTTTGGCGGCCGCTTCGGCGCGGCGGGCGCGCGGGTGGTCATTGAGGAATTCCTCGAAGGCGAGATCGGCTCGCTGTTCGCCCTCTGCGACGGAACCACGTCGATGCTGTTTGGCTGGGTCCAGGACCACAAGCGCGCCTTCGACGGCGAGCAGGGTCCTAACACCGGCGGCATGGGGACCTATTCACCGGCGCCGGTCTTCACGCCGGAACTGGTCGAGCAGGTTCGCACGCGTCTTGCCGAGCCGGCCTTCGCGGGCATAGCGGCCGACGGGGCGCCCTATCGCGGCGCTCTCTTCGTGGAACTGATGGCGACCCGCGACGGACCCAAGCTGGTCGAGTTCAACGCCCGTTTCGGAGACCCGGAGTGCCAGGTGCTGATGTTGCGCCTGGAGAGCGACCTTGTGCCCTACCTCCAGGCTTGCGCTCAGGGTCGCCTGGCGGAAATGCCGCCGCCGGTCTGGCGTGACGAGGCTGCGGTCTGCGTGGTGCTGGCGGCCCGGGGCTATCCGGGGCAGCCGGTTCACGGCGGCGCCATCGCACTGCCGACCGAACTGCCGCCGGACGTCGTGATCTTCCATGCGGGGACCCGCGACGACGGCGGAACCCTGCGGGCCGCCGGCGGGCGCGTGCTCAACGTCTGCGCCCGGGCGCCGACGCTGCGCGAGGCCCGCGACAAGGCCTACGCCGCCGTCGACACCATCGACTTCGCCGACGGCTTCCACCGTCGCGACATCGGCTGGCGGGCGCTGGGCTAGCAACACGCCCGCCTCTCAGACCGCGTCGCCCCAGTCCAGGCGGCGTGCGACGGCGTGGGCGGGCTTGTCGCGACGGGCGACGAAGCGGTGCTCGAGGCCGGCCTGCGTGCACAGCTTGAGCTCGATGCCGGGCTTCCCGGCGCGGGGGCGGGCCAACACCCGGGCGGCGGGACGCGTCGCCTCGACGTCCGGACGGGCCGCGATGAGATAGGCAAACTTCTCATCTTCGAACGGCGCCTGCGCCCCCTTGGCGAGACGGTGGTCGCGGCTGCGCGGCAGGCGGACGTTGAAGTGGCACCAGTCGGAGCCCGCCAGGGGGCAAGCGTCCGCGTGCGGGCATGGCGCCAGAATGGTCGCGCCCTCACGGATCAGGACATCCCGGGCCGCCAGCAGGCGGGCGTAGCCGGCCGGCGTGCCCGGTTCGACCAGGGCGAGCATGCCCTCCGAGGCGGCCCACAGGGCGCCGACGACGCCGGCTTGCGCGGCCGGCGCAATCTCAGCCAGGGCATAGCTGGCCAGGACGAGGTCGGCGCCTGGAAAGCCTCCGGCCGTCAGATCGCCCCGCAGCGTAACCGTCGCCAGGTCTGTACCTGCAAGGCGTTGGGCCAAGTCCAGGAACGGCGGGTTGGCGTCCAGCCAGGTCACGGTTCCAAGGCTCGGCCAGGCCTGCCGCGCGGCCCAACTCCCACCGCCCGGTCCGCATCCGGCGTCAAGCAGGCTGCGGGGCGCGAACCTCGGGGCGACGCGTTGCGCCTCTGCAAACACCGTGATGCAGGCTGCATAGGTGGCAGGCATCCGCGCCAGGGCATAGGCGAGGGCGTCGTCGCGCCCCCGGATCGCCGTCGCCGAGGCGCCGCCCGCGCGGTAGGTAGCGCTGGTCGCCGCGGTTCGCGTCGCCAGCCCTGCCCGGGTCGCGCCCTCCAGTTCTCTCGCTATGGCGGCTTTCAGCGCCGACGGCAGATCGACGTTCACGCTCAGCTTAGCGCGTCGGACCGGGCGCGGATCAGGTGCTCGGCCACGGAGGGGTCGACCAGGCCCGCCGCATCCCCAGCCTCGCCGCTCGCCGCGATCCTCTGCAGGACCGGTCGCACCACCTCGCCGGCGGCGGTTTTGGGCAGGGCGCCGAACAACACGGCCTCGGGGACCGCGTGGTCGCCCACCTCGCGGCGGATGAAGCCCTTGATGTCGGCGGCCAGCACGTCGGACGCCATGATCTGCGGGTCCGGCGTGACGAAGGCCCAAACGGCCTCGCCCTTAGTGGGGTGGGGCGCGCCGACAACGGCGGCCTCGGCGACCGCATGGTGTGCCAGGAGGATGGCCTCCAGGTCGTCGCAGGACAGCCGTTGGCCCGCCACGATCACCTCGTCGTCGCCGCGCCGCGCCGCGCGGTTCTGCACCAGGTCGTCGACGACCGCAGGATCGGCCAGGGTCGAGGTGTCGCCCAGGTTGGTGAGGTCGTCCTCGGCGATCTTGCGAAGGATGCGTCGCATGATCTTGCCGGAGCGCGTCTTGGGCAGTCCAGGTGCGAACTGCAGGACATCGGGCGCGGCGAACGGCCCGATCTCGCGTCGGACGTGGCCACGGAGGTCGGCCATGAGCGCCTCGGTGGCCTCGATCCCGACCTTGAGCGTGACGTAGCAGTAGATCCCCTGGCCCTTGATGTCGTGCGGGTAGCCCACCACCGCGGCCTCAGCCACGGCCGGGTGCCCGACCAGGGCGCTCTCGATCTCAGCCGTGCCCAGGCGGTGGCCGGAGACGTTGATGACGTCGTCCACGCGGCCGGTGATCCAGTAGTAGCCGTCGGCGTCGCGCCGGGCGCCGTCGCCGGTGAAATACTTGCCCGGATAGGTCGAGAAATAGGTGTCAAAGAAGCGTTGGTGGTCGCCATAGACCGTCCGCATCTGGCCCGGCCAGCTGTCGGTGATGCAGAGGTTGCCGTTGGTCGCCCCGTCCAGCACCAGGCCCTCGGCATCGACCAGTTGCGGCTTCACCCCGGGTAGAGGCATGGCGCACGAGCCGGGCTTTAGCGCATGGGCGCCTGGCAATGGCGTCATCAGGCAGGCGCCGGTCTCGGTCTGCCACCAGGTGTCGACGATCGGGCACCGGCCCTCGCCCACGACGCGGTGGTACCAGAGCCAGGCCTCGGGATTGATCGGCTCGCCGACGGTGCCCAGCAGGCGGATCGACCGGCGGCTGGTGCGAACCACCGGCTCATCGCCCTCGCGCATGAGGGCCCGAAGCGCGGTCGGCGCGGTGTAGAAGATCTCGACCTTGTGCTTGTCGCAGACCTCCCAGAACCGTGAAGAGGTCGGGTAGTTGGGCACGCCTTCAAAGATCACGCTGGTCGCCGCATTGGCCAGCGGGCCATAGACCACATAGCTGTGGCCGGTCACCCAGCCCACGTCGGCTGTGCACCAGAACACCTCGCCCGGCCGGTAGTCGAACACCGTCTCGTGCGTCCAGGCGGCCCAGGCCAGGTAGCCGCCGGTGGTGTGCAGCACGCCCTTCGGCTTCCCGGTCGAGCCCGAGGTGTAGAGGATGAACAGCGGGTCCTCGGCGCCCATCGGCTCGGGATCGCATTGGTCCGAGACGGTCTTCTTAAGATCGCCGTAGTAGGCGTCGCGGCCTTCGACCATCGGGACCTCGGTCTGGGTCCGGCGCACCACGATCACGTGCTCGACGCCCGGGCAGGACTTCAGCGCTTCGTCCACATTGGCCTTCAGGGGCACGGTCTTGCCGCCCCGCAGGCCCTCGTTGGCGGTGATGACGATCTTGGAGTCGCAGTCCTGGATGCGCCCGGCGATGCTGTCGGGCGAGAAGCCGCCGAACACCACCGAGTGCACCGCCCCGATCCGCGCGCAGGCCAGCATCGAGGCCGCCGCCGCCGGGATCATCGGCAGGTAGATGGTGACCCGGTCGCCCTTCTTGACGCCTTTTTCCTTCAGCACATTGGCCCAGCGGCACACCTCGGCGTGCAGCTCGCGGTAGGTGATCTTCGTGGAGACCTCGCCGCCGTCGCTTTCCCAGATCAGCGCGACCTGGTCGCCGCGCTTTTCGAGGTGGCGGTCCACGCAGTTGACCGAGACGTTGAGCACCCCGTCGGCGTACCAGCGGATGTGGAAGTCGCGGACGTCGAACGACACGTCCTTCACCTGGGTGAACCTCTTCATCCAGTCGAGCCGCTTGCCGATCTTGGTCCAGTAGGCGTCCGGGTCGGTCTCGACCTTCTGAACGGCGGCCTCGTAGGCCCTGGCGTTCATGTGGGCGCGCTTGGCCCATTCCTTCGGGACCGGGAACACCTC
>JANPKX010000216.1:0-3842 GCA_031426235.1 Alphaproteobacteria bacterium
TAGCGCTCGAGCCGCGTGGCCCGGAACATGAAGGCCCGGCGCATCATCGGGATCAGGACGGTCTCGAGCCGGCCCATCAGCACCCGGCGCAGGGCCTCGTCCTCAATGATCACATCGCGTCGGCGCTTCATCGGGTCGAGCACGCCCACGGTCTTCCCGCCCACGTCGCGCATGACGCCCGACTCCTGGCCGCCCTGCGCCTCATAGACCTCGATCAGCCGCTGGCAGAGACTGCGGTCGAAGACGCGCGGCACGATCAGCACCGGCGCCGTCAGCGGCCCGCCGGCATGCCGGCTCGCGGGGGGCAGGGCGGCGATTCGCGCGAACAGCGCCTGCGGCGCGTCTAGCGGAGCCTCGTCCAGAACCCGCAGCATCGGATCCAGCAACAGCCACCGCGCCCTGCCGCCATAGAGCCGGCCGACGGCGCCGCCCGCGTCGAAGAACCAGCGCTGACCCGGAAGTTGGTCGGCCGGGATGTCCGGCCCGTCCGCGCGCGGCGCCACCAGGAAGCAGGTCATGTCGATGTCATCGAAGCGCGCGCGGATGTCGGCGAAGGCCGCCAGAGCCGCGTCCCCCGCGGCCGCTTCCGGCGGCAGAAAGCCCAGCAGGACGTAGCGGCCAGGCAGAGTGGTGAAATGGAACGCGCCGTTGCCGCGGGTGGGCGCCACGAAGGCCGGCGCGAACTCACCAGGCGCTAGGGGCCCCAGCGGAGGCCAGGCGCTCACGAGGCGTGCTCCGCTGTGGCCGTCACGCGCGCCTGGTAGGCTGCCAGCACGCCTGCGCCGTCCTCGTCGTAGAAGAAGGGCAGGAACGCATAGCGCCGCCCCCGCGTGACGCGCAGCGCTTCGTGCATCAGCGCGCAGGAGAAGACCACGGCCCCGCCGACAGGTGGCCGGTAGGTCGCCGGGCCGAACTCGGCGAACCGCAGGTCGCCGCCCTCGAAGTCGTCGTTGAGGTTCAGCGAGCCGGCGAACTTGCGATAGGCGGTGGCCTGGGTGGTGTTGTCGCGGTGCGGGTGGAATACCCCGCCGTCGTCGGCGTCGTAGCAACTGACCAGGAACCGCTCGATCCGGGTGACGGTGAAGCCGAGGGCCAGTTTGATCAGCGGATAGAGCCGCCGTTCCAGGCGCGCCTGAACCGCGGCGACCAGGTCCGGGTCGTCGATCAGCAGGTCGCGACGCTTCTTCAGGTCGTCCATCACCAGTTGGGTGCGGTCGCCCGCATCGCGCATGACGCCGGTGAACGTGCCGCCATCAGCCGCGTGACGGGCGATCAAGGCCTGGCAAAGCTCCGGCTCGAAGATCCGCGGGGCGGTCAGCACGGGCGCGGTAATCGGCACGCCCGCGTGAGCCTGGGGCGGCGGCAGGTCGGCGATCAACTGAAACAGCCGCTCTGGCGCATCGATCGGTGCGGTGACCATGGCGCAGAGCGCTGGATCGAGCAGCAGCCAGTGCGGCTCCGGCCCATAGCGCTCGCTGATCTGGCCGTTGACGTCGATCATCCAGCGAAGGCCGCGCATGTCGCGCATCCCCCGGGCCGCCTCTGGATCGCGCAGGATCACGAAGGCGCTGGCCTTGGCGTCGTCGAACAGGCGCTGGTGCGCCGCCAGTGCCTGCAGCGCGGCCAGTTTCGGCCCCGCCCCGAGCGGCAGGAACAGCAGCAGCACATAGCGGCCGGCGGCGCTGTCGAAGGCGAACTGCGGGTTGGAGGGCGTCGGCGCAGTGAAGAACGGGGCCGGTTCGCCGAGCGAGAGGGGCATGGTCCAGCCTTAAGCCGTCAGCGCGCGGAGCGAAACACCCGCGGGCCCGCCTGATGTCGCGCCGAGGGCGGCATCCCCGCACGCGCACGCGCGGGCTGACGCGCGACAGATGACGCCGCGCCCTTCCGGATGCTAATTGTAAACCCCATCTGACCCTTCGATTCGAACGGCGAACCCCCTCCCTTGACCGACGACACCACATCCCCTCCGGAACCGACGTCCGGGGGCATCGCGCCTATCGCCATCGAGGACTAGCTGAAGCGCTAGTATCTCGACTACGCCATGAGCGTGATCGTCAGTCGCGCCCTGCCGGATGTGCGCGATGGGCTGAAGCCGGTTCACCGCCGCATCCTGTTCTCCATGGGCGAGAACAACCACACGCCTGATCGGTCCTACGTCAAATCCGCCCGCATCGTCGGCGACGTGATGGGTAAGTACCACCCGCACGGCGACGTCGCGATCTACGACACCTTGGTCCGCATGGCCCAGCCGTTCTCCATGTCGCTGCTGCTGATCGACGGGCAGGGCAACTTCGGGTCGGTGGACAACGATCCCCCTGCGGCCATGCGCTACACCGAGAGCCGCATGACGCGTGCGGCCATGGCGATCCTGGCCGACCTCGATAAGGACACGGTCGACTTCAAGGACAATTACGACGGCTCCGAGAGCGAGCCGGTCGTTCTGCCCTCACGCATCCCCAACCTGCTGGTCAATGGCGCGGGCGGTATCGCCGTCGGCATGGCGACCAACATCCCGCCGCACAATCTGGGCGAGATCGTCGACGCCTGCCTGGCTTATGTGGACGATCCCGAGATTGGCCTCGACGCCCTGCTGGACATCGTGCCCGGCCCGGACTTCCCTACGGGCGGCCAGATCATCGGCCGCACCGGTGCGCGCACGGCGCTGATGACCGGGCGCGGCTCGGTGATCATGCGCGGCGAGGCGACGATCGAGGAGATCCGCAAGGATCGCGAGGCGATCATCATCACCTCCATCCCGTTCCAGCTCAACAAGGCCAGCCTGGTGGAGCGGATCGCCGAACTGGTGCGCGAGAAGCGGGTCGAGGGCATCTCCGACCTGCGCGACGAGAGCGACCGCCAGGGCATGCGCATCGTCATCGAGATGAAGCGCGACGCCTCGCCCGACGTCATCCTGAACCAGCTCTACCGCTTCACCCCACTGCAGAGCTCGTTCGGCGTCAACATGCTGGCGCTCAACCGCGGACGGCCCGAACAGATGGGCCTCAGCGACATGATCCGCGCCTTCGTGGATTTCCGCGAAGAGGTGGTGGTCCGGCGCATCAAGTTCGAACTGGGCAAGGCGCGCGACCGTGGCCACGTGCTGGTTGGCCTCGCCATCGCCGTCGCCAACATCGACGAGTTCATCCACATCATCCGTTCGTCCAAGGACCCCACCGAGGCGCGTGAACGGCTGGTGGCCAAGGACTGGCCCGCCGGCGACATGATGCCGCTGGTGGAGCTGATCGCCGACCCGCGCTCCATGGTGATCAGCGGGGAGGGCGGCGGCGCCCTGATCCGCCTTACGGACGAACAGGCCCGCGCCATCCTGGGCTTGACCCTATCGCGCCTGACCGGCCTGGGCCGCGAGGAGATCGGCGCGGAGGCTCGCGAACTGGCCGGAACCATCGCCGGGCACCTGGAAATCCTGGGTTCGCGCGAGCGCATCATGGGCATCGTGCGCGAGGAGCTCGTGGAGGTGAAGACCGCCTTCGCCGTGCCGCGCCGCACCCAGATCGTCGATGGCGACGCCGACGTCGAGGACGAGGACCTGATCGCCCGCGAGGACATGGTGATCACCGTGACCCACGGCGGATACGTGAAGCGAACCCCGCTCAGCCTCTACCGCACCCAGCACCGGGGCGGGAAGGGCCGCTCGGGCATGGCGACCAAGGACGAGGATGCCGTCACGCGCGTGTTCTCGGCCAATACCCACACGCCGATGCTGTTCTTCTCGTCGGGCGGAAAGGCCTACCAGCTCAAGGTGTGGCGCCTGCCGGTCGGTACACCCACGTCACGCGGCAAGGCTTTTGTGAACCTGCTCCCCATCGAGCCGGGCGAGAGCA
>JANPKX010000217.1:0-1996 GCA_031426235.1 Alphaproteobacteria bacterium
CGTACTTGGGGCTGACCGGGGTGTCGTCAGGCTTCCGCACGGTGGAGAAATTCAGGCCGATGGAGTCGGTCGCCGTGAGGTATTCCCACGACCGGCGAACTCGCTTCATCCCGTCCGGATCCTGCGGCTGGGTGTAGTTGGCCGTGGGATCGAGCGGCGGCTGGTGAACGAAGGCCCAAACATTCAGCGCCTTCGAGACCTCCGAGTCAGAGCCCATGGGATAGCGCAGCTCGGTCAGGCAGACGCCCTTGTTCGCGCCGGGCGGTGAGACGATCACTGTGTGCGCCTTCTCGGCGCCCAGTTGCCGGGACCAGGTCTGGTCGCGCCGGTTCAGCTTGAAGCCGTTGGCCTTGGCGACCGCGTCCAGCGGCTGGCCGCGGACCAGCGGCACGCAGACCTTCTCGAGGATCGAAATGGCCTCTGCCCCGAGGCCGGAGGTCGGAAGGCTGGGCGGCGGGGGCGCGGCTTCGGCCGGGGGCGCTGGCGCCGCGGGGGCGGCCTCGGGCGCCGGGCTCGCCGTCGGCGGCGCGGCCGACAATGCGGGCGGCGGGGCCGGCTCCTGGGCGTGGGCCACCGTCGCAAGCCCTGCGGCGGCGATCAGGCTGGAGAGGGCAAGGCGCATTCTGTATTCCCCTAAGACCGGCCAGCAGTGAAACGCGAGGACCTGGGCATAGGCAAGGCCTCGCGACGACAATTTTACGTCAATAATTTACAGGCGCCTGCTAAGCAGACTCGACCGCGTGCTCGGCGAGGATCGTCAGACCTTCAGGGGTCACATCGGCGAAGCCGCCGCGCACCTGATACGTCGTCACTTGACCGTCGTTGTGAACCCGCAGGGGACCCTCTGCCAGCGCCGTCATGAACGGTGCATGACCGGCCAGGACGCCAAAGCCGCCCTCGGTTCCCTGAGCATCGACCTGGTCTACCGCGCCCGAGAACAGTTCCCGTTCCGGTGAGACCAGGGAGAAGTGCAGCTTGTCGGCCATCGACCCTTACGCTTCCATCGCCAGTTGCTCGGCCTTGGCGACCGCGTCTTCGATCGTGCCGACGTTGAAGAAAGCGGGCTCGGGCAAGTGGTCGTACTCGCCGTCCACCACCGCCTTGAAGGAGCGGATGGTGTCTTCGAGGCTAACCAGTACGCCGGGCGTATTGGTGAACTGCTCGGCCACGTGGAACGGCTGGCTGAGGAAACGCTGGATTTTGCGCGCCCGGGCCACCACCAGCTTGTCGTCTTCCGACAGCTCATCCATGCCCAGAATGGCGATGATGTCCTTCAGCTGCTTGTAGGTCTGCAGCGTCTCCTGCACGCGGCGGGCGACCTGATAGTGCTCTTCGCCGATCACCAGCGGGTCCATGATCCGGCTGGTGCTGTCCAGCGGGTCCACCGCCGGGAAGATGCCTTGCGAGGCAATATCGCGGCTCAGCACGGTCGTCGCGTCCAGGTGGGCGAACGAGGCGGCGGGCGCCGGGTCGGTCAGGTCGTCGGCGGGGACGTAGATGGCCTGCACCGAGGTGATCGAACCCTTTGAGGTCGAGGTGATCCGCTCCTGCAGGTTGCCCATCTCGGTGGCCAGCGTCGGCTGATAACCCACCGCCGAGGGAATGCGGCCCAGCAGCGCCGACACTTCCGAGCCGGCCTGGGTGAAGCGGAAGATGTTGTCGATGAAGAGCAGCACGTCCTTGCCCTCTTCGTCGCGGAAGTACTCGGCTTGGGCGAGACCCGTCAGGGCGACGCGGGCGCGGGCGCCGGGGGGCTCGTTCATCTGGCCGTAGACCAGGGCGCACTTGGAGCCTTCGGTTGAGCCGTTGTTCTCGCGCGGATCCTTGTTCACGTTGGACTCGATCATCTCGTAGTAGAGATCGTTGCCTTCGCGGGTGCGCTCGCCCACGCCGGCCAGCACCGAATAGCCGCCGTAGGCCTTGGCGATGTTGTTGATCAGCTCCTGCATGGTGACGGTCTTGCCGACGCCGGCGCCGCCGAACAGGCCGATCTTTC
>JANPKX010000218.1:0-3509 GCA_031426235.1 Alphaproteobacteria bacterium
GACCACGACGCCCACGTCGGTCTTACCGACCTGCTGGTGGATGCGCTCGAAGTCGCCGAGGCCCAGGAACACCAGGTAGGAGCTCATCTTTGGGCTGTCGGCGAAGGTCACGGCGCGGCGGCCGGCGCTGACCTCGCCCTCGCTGGCGACCGGCATGTTCGATACGGCCATCTGACCGGCCGGCGCATCGACCGTGATCGCGAACACCGAGCGTACGCCCGGCTCGTCGTACATGGGGGCGAAGCGACGGGCGTCCGAGTTCTCGAACTGGGTGAACAACGCCCGGCGGTCCTGGCCGTCGTCGGTCTTGTAGTCGAGGGCGAAGAGGCCCGAAGCCTGCTGATAGATCTTGCCGGCATAATCGATCGAGAGGGTGTACTTGCCGGGCGCCAGCGGCTTGCCGAAGCCGAACGTCGCCGTCTGCTGCTTGTCGTCCAGGGTGATGGTGGGCGCCGTCGTAGCGCCGGACAGGCTGGCCTTGCCGAAGGTCAGGTCCGCGGCATTGAGGACGATCCGGCTGGTCGGCTTCAGGACCGTCAGGGCGATGTCGACATGGCCCGTGAAGGTCAGCTTGGCGGCGTCGGGCGTGATGTGAATGGCATAGCGGTCGGGACGCACCTCCGCCGGTAATGTTGCGCGCGCCAGGGCCGCAGCCTTGGCCGGCGCCGCGGCGGCGAGGGCAGGAGCGCCGGCCGTGAGGATGGCGGCGGCGAGGACGGCAAGAAACTTCATGGTCGGGCGCTCTGGCGGCAAAACGAGGCGAGCAACCTAGAGAAGCTGGGATGATCCGCCTAGGCCTCCTCGCGCTTCACAACATTTCCTTTTGGTAAGAACCGGCCGCGCCCGTTCATCTCGTCGCCCGCGTTGGCGGGCAGGCGGATGAACCAGAACATCGAGATCAAGGTCACCAGCCCGATGATCGTGAAGGCGGGGGAGACGGCCTCGACGCTCAGCCGGGTCTCGCCGCGCCACCGCATCAGCATCTGCAACAACGTGGCCGATAGGCCGATCCCGATCGACTGCACCAGCTGCTGGGCCATGGACGAGGTAGTGGCCGCCTTACTCATCTGGTCCTGGTCGATGTCGGCATAGGCCATGCCGTTTAGGGCCGTGAACTGCAGCGAGCGGAAGAAGCCGCCGACTCCCAGGATCACGGCGATGGCCCAGTGGGGCCAGTCCGGGCGGAACAGCGAATAGGCCATGAAGCTAATCCCGACGATGACCGCATTGACCATCAGCACTGAGCGGAAGCCGAAACGTCGCAGGATCGGCGGGGCGGCCGTCTTCATGGCCAGGGCGCCGATGGCCGAGATGCAGGTCATGGTTCCGGCGATAAAGGCCGACAGGCCGAACGTCACCTGCAGCAGCATCGCCAGCAGGAAGGGGTTGGCGCCCATGGCGATGCGCATGAATGCCCCGCCCAGGACCGAGGCCGCAAAGGTCGGCTTGGCGAAGATACCGAGGTCGACGGCCGCGTGCTCCGTTCGCCGGGCGTGGCGTCCATAGACGAACATCGCGGCCAGACCGCCGGCGAACAGCGCCGCCACGCCCAGCGGCGGGATCGCGCCCCGACCGAGGCTCTCGAACCCGAAGATGAGCAAGGCCAATCCCAGGCCTGTCAGCACGATGCCGGGCACGTCCACGGGCGGTGGGTCGGTTTCCCGAACCTCGGGCACGAACCGGTAGACCAGGATCAGGCCTGTGATCGCGATCGGCAGGTTCATGAAGAAGATCCACCGCCAGTCGGCGAAGGTGACGATTGCCCCGCCGAGCACCGGCCCGACCACCGGCCCCAGCAGCGCCGGCATGGTGACGACGGAAAGGGCGCCGACCAGCTCACTCTTGGGCGTGGTGCGCAGCAGGACCAGCCGTCCCACCGGCATAAGGGTGGCTCCCGCCGCGCCCTGGATGAACCGCGCGGCGATCAGGGTCCACAGGCTGCCGGACAGGCCGCAGGCGATCGATCCCGCCGCGTACAGCACGATCGAGCCCATGAAGATCCGCCGCGCGCCGAAGCGATCCGCCAGCCAGCCGCTGAGCGGCAGGAAGATCGCAGCCGACAGCATGTAGACGGTGATCGCGATGTTGAGCCGCAGCGGCTCGACCCCGAAGGTGTGCGCCATCGCCGGCAAGGCGTTGGCGATCACCGTGGCGTTCAGGGTCTGCATCAACAGGGCTGAGCCGATGATGGCTGGCACCAGCCAGCCACGCGTCACGGCGCCCGTGTCCTTGGGCGCAGCCGCCTCGGGTGGAACGGGGGTATCCAGGGTCTCGTCGGACGGGCTCATGCGTCGATCAGCCGGAGCAGGGGTTCGGCCGCGGCGGCCAGGGCCTCGCGGTCTTTGGCGTCGAGCCGGGCCAGGCGCGCCGCCAGCCAGTCGTTACGGCGGCGACGGATCGCCTCGAGCTTGCGTGCGCCCGCCGGCGTGACGGTCAGGCCCGAACGGCGGCCGTCGCCGGCGTGGCTGGCCCGCGCGACCAGCCCCTCGGTCTCCAGGCGCTTGATGTGGGCGCTCATGGTCGGCCTGGAGGTCCGCTCGACGTCGGCCAGCGCGCTGACGCCGACGCCGGGATGTTTGCGGATATGGCCCAGCAGCAGGGCGTCCTGAGCCGAAAGTCCGTCGCGCTGCGCCTCTTGCCGCAGCCGCCGCGATACCCGCAACAGCGCGGGCCGCAGGGCGTCGGCGAGGTCCAGGATGGGGGCGGCGGCAACGGCGGTGGACACTTCAGCCCTCAGATCGTTAGGTTGACTAACTATCTATATTGAGCCGGCGCTGAGCGCAATGGCGCGCCCTAGCCCGAAACAGCCTAGACCGTAGACCGCAATCGCATAACGTGCGTGTTGGCGGAGTTCTCCCTATTCTTGCGGGAGCCCCGGGGGGTAGGTTGTGGGTGTTGTAACGTTCGACGAAATCTATGCCGGCCTGCATGACACCGAGCATGCCCGGTGGAACCAGGCCATCCTGACCTACAGCGTGCCTGGGCTCTCCAGTACCTGGTCGGTGTTCGACTATCCCCAAGGCGATGAGTCGTCGAACGCGGACTACAGCGTTCTCAACGCGGCTCAGAGTTTCGCCTTTGTCCAGGCCATGACGGCCTGGGGGCGGCTGATCAACCTGACGTTCCTTCAGGTGGCGGATAACGCCTCGGGAAGCGGCGACATCCGGATCGCATTCACGGACGTCAATGATTACTCGGACGCCGAAACGATCGCTTACGCCTACGCGCCACCGCCGCCGGGGTTCAGCAACCGGGCCTTTCGAGGCGACATCTGGCTCGATGAAGAACTGAAGACCGCCGACCCCTCGATTGGTGGCTATTTTTACGAAACCCTGCTGCACGAGATCGGCCATGCACTCGGGCTGAAGCATCCGTTCGAGGACGCTCTGCTGCCGGCCGAGTTCAACAACACCCGCTATACCGTCATGGCCTATGACGATTTCGCCGACAGCGCCTACCGCTTCTTCTACCGCGAGAACGGCCATGTGCTGGCCGCCACCTTCTTCGTC
>JANPKX010000219.1:0-4913 GCA_031426235.1 Alphaproteobacteria bacterium
GCACCCCCTGCGTCGCCACGGTCACCGCGCGCAGGCCGCGCGGCAGGCCGCCGCCCATGCCCGCCGCCGCCGCGCCGAAGCCGGTCAGCGCCAGGCACCACAGCAGCATGGAGCCTTCGTGGCTGCCCCAGGTTCCGGCGACCCGGTACAACAACGGCTTTGCGGAGTGGGAGTTGGCGGCGACGTTGGCCACCGAGAAATCCGACGTCACGAACGCGTGCATCAGCGCGCCGAAGGCCACAGCCACCGCCGCGAACGCGGCCAGGGCGGCGCCCTCGCCGGCCCCCGCCAGGGCGGCCGAGCGTCGAATCCGCCCGGTTGCCGAAAGACCGACCTGGGCGATGGACAGCGCCAGCGCCAGGACGAGCGCGAAGGCGCCGATCTCAGCGATCATATGGGACCCGAGGACTTCGGCGGGCCATAGGTCGGCGCCTGCCCCTCGCCGCGCCACTCGCCCTGTTCCTTGAGGGCATCGGCGACCTGCTTGGGCATGTAAGTCTCGTCGTGCTTGGCCAACACTTCCTTGGCCACGAAAACACCGTCGGCGCGGTAGGACCCTTCGGCTACAATCCCCTGGCCCTCCCGGAACAGGTCCGGCAGCGCGCCCTTGAACATCACCCGGTCGGCCGCGAGCTTGTCCTGCACAGTGAACTCTACCCGGCCATCGGGATGCTTCACGACCGAGCCCATCGCCACCAGCCCCCCGAGCTGGATCGCCCGCCCGGGAGCAGGCTTCGCGGCATCCGCCTGCGACGGCGTGTAGAAGAGGGAAATCGACCCCCGCATCGCGAAGAGGGCCAGGCCAACGGCAACGGCGACCACGGGCGCGATCACCGACAACAGCATCAGGCGCGCTCGGGCCTTGCGGGATTTGGGCAGGAAACTCATCGCATCGGCTCCGACGTCGCGGCCTCGTCCAGTTGTTGGAGAACCTCGGGCTTAGCCGAGTAGCGCGCGCGCGCAGCGGCATAGGCGGCATCGCGCGCCGCCGTGTCGCCCAGCACCGCATAGGCCCGGACCAGCCTCACCCAGCCGTCCGGGTTGTTGGGATCTGTCTTGAGCTTTTCCGCCAGGCCGGCGACCATGCCGCGGATCATCGCCTGCTGCGCGGGATCGGCTGTGACCGGCGCAGGGCGGTTCTCTGCCTTGGCCAGTGCGGCCTCGACCTCCGGGCGTCCCTCAGAGCCCGAGGGCATCTGAGCCAGCAGTCCTCGCAGATCGGTCGCCGCGCCAGCCGTGTCGCCGGCATCCGCCTTGGCCTGCGCCAGGAAGAATCGCGCCGCAAGATCGCCAGGCTCCAGCGCCAGCACCCGTTCGAAGGCCCGCCGGGCCTCCGCATCCGCCCTACCGCCGGCTTCGACCACAGAGGCCTGTCCCAGCATCCGCCAGACGTCGGCGCGCTCCGGCGCCAGGCCAGCGGCCTTACGCAGCGCGCGCGCTGCGGCGATGGGGTTCTGCGAGGCCGCCTCGGCGAGCCCCAGCAGCCGGAACCCCTCGGCCTCGGTGGGCCGCTCCGCAGTCGCCTGCCGCAACACCGCCGCCAATTCCGGCGCCGACAGCGTGCCCAGGTCGGCGCTCCGCCAGGCGGCCAGCCGCTTTGCATAGGGCTGGTCGGGCGTGCCCGGAGCCCCGATCTGCAGATAGACGACAAGCGCCAGGATCGAGACGCCGAGCGCGATGATCGGCGCCACCCATTGGACAGCGGCCACGGGCTCCCACGCCTGGACCGGCGCATCGGCCGCCGAGAGCAGCCGTCGTCCCGCCTCGGACCGCGCGCCCTGGCTTTCGGCCTCTCCCATCAGGCCGCGCTCGACGAGGTCGTCGATTTCCGAAAGCTGTCGTCGATAAAGCGCCTGCGATGGGTCTGGCGCGGCGACCTCCGCGCCGGCGCCCGCGGAACGCAACAGGATCACGCCCGCCGCCCCGGCGGCAAGCAGTCCGGCCACAACCCAGAACAACACCATGGCCGCGCCTTTAGCCGAAAGCGCGCGCCCTTGCGAGTGTCAGCTGTGGGTTTCGAGCGCCGATCCTGGGGTGAGCGCCGCGTGGGTCCGACGGCGGACCAGTTCGCCCGCTTTTTCGCCAGAGACGAGCTCGCTGAAATCTGCCGCGACATTCAGAAACGCCGCCGCGACGGCGGTGTCCTCAACCTCCGCGTGGCGGATCAGCTCGAGAACCTCCTCGACATATTGCGAGAGGTATTCGCTAAGCTTTTCCACCAGCCTGCCACGCGCCGAAGAGAACCCTCCGTAGTTGGCCGTGGTCCGCAGCTCGTCCGAGAACGCCAGCAAGGTCCTGGCGCGCTCCAAATGGCGGAGCTCGGGCGGCGAGGTCAGACGTGCGATCTGGCGATGGGTCCGCAGATGCTTCGGCGTGTGCATGGGCAGCGCCTCAAGGACGGCCTTCTCGGCGTCTTTCAGCCGGCCCTCCACCACCGCAGCCAGGCTGGCGCGCTGCTGGTGCACCCGCTTGCCCCAGCCGTGGTCCCGGGTCAAATCGACATTGGTTTCGACCTCGAGGATCTGCTGGACGACCAGGGCGACCCGCTTGGCCGCGCTTCGCCCGTCTTCGGCCGCGCTCTCGCCCTTCAGGCCGCCGATGGCGGCGATCGACGCATCGATCTCATCCATCACCGCCGCGCCAAAGCGGGCCATCTCGGAGTCGGCCAGATAGCGCTCCGTGGGCTTGTCCATGACCGCGCAGATGACGCGCAGCACCATCCAGGGGTGGCCCATTTGCGCGGCCAGCATGTCGAAGAAGCGCGGCCCGGCGTCGTCCGCGAGGGCAACCGTGTCCTTGTAGGCCAGCCGCGCTGCGGCGGCTGTCTCACCACCGGGATGCATGATCCACTCCGGCAGGCGTTGGGTTGCACGCCGCACGATCGGCGCGATGTCGAGGCAACCCGCCAGGAGCTCAGCACCGTTCTGCCGGCTTGCGTCACACGCCGCGGCAACCGCGCCGAAGTGAGGCCCTGTCCCCGCGCGCACGTCGGCTCCGGCCGCCGCGATGACGGCATCATAGGCCTCCATCAACAATTCCAGGGGTGTGCCGTCGGCACGGCCGAGTTGGGCGGCATGGTCGATCAGGCTCCCGTGCCCGGCGCGCAGCCCCCGCCAAAGCAGGCCAAGCGCACGGCCCGGAAATGTCAGGGCGTGGACGTCGTCGCCCTGGCCGACGAACATCGGGGCGACGGGCTGAAGAATCGAGTTGCGCAAGGTCCGCTCGGCGACCTCGCAGTCCACCAGCTGCCGTACACCGCCAAGGGCGCTGTCGTAGGCCGTTTCGACCAGCGCCGAGTGCAGGCCGCCCACGACCCGGTCGGGCGCGGTTTCCACCAGCGTGCGGACGATCGCCATCTTGCGCTCGGACAGCGCGCCCATGCTGCGGCTCCCATCCTTGATCCGGTATTGAGGAAGATGGCTTCCCGGAGTTAAGGCTTTACGAAGCCACGGCTTTCACGGCGCCGCGCGGGGTAGTTCCACCGTCAGCTTGAGCCCGCCCAGACTGGACTCATTCAAGTCCAGAACGCCACGATACGCCCGTGCCAGTTCATCGATGATCGCCAGCCCCAACCCTGAGCCGGGCGCGCTCTCGTCCAGCCGGGCCCCGCGGCGGATCACGTCCTCGCGACGCTCAGCGGGCAGTCCGGGGCCGTCGTCTTCGATCGTGAGACGCATCCGCTCGGGCCCAGCCGCCTCGGCCCGCACCCGGATGCGCCGGCGACCCCACTTGCCCGCGTTCTCCATGGCGTTGCCGGCGATTTCCAAGAGGTCCTGCCGCTCGCCCAGGAACCAGAGATCGTCGGGCGCATCCCAGTCGATCGCGATGCCCTTGTCGCGGAAGATGCGCTCAAGCGTGCGCGACAGCTCGTCCAGCACTTCGGCGACCGGGGTGCGCTCTCCCGGACCCTGGGCCCGGGCCGCCGCTCTGGCGCGGCGCAGATGGTGGTCCACCTGCTCCTGCATGACCCGCGCCTGGCGGGTCACCACTGTGCTCAGCGGGCCGGGCTGCTGACTGGCCTCGGTCATCATCACCGAGATCGGGGTCTTCAGCGCATGCGCCAGGTTTCCCACATGGGTTCTCTGACGCTCGACCGTCTCCTGATTGTGCAGGACCAGGGCGTTCAGTTCCTTGGCCAGAGGTTCCAACTCGGTCGGATAGTCGCCCGCGAGGCGTTCGGCCTTGCCGCGGCGAACGTCCGCCACCGCGCTCCGCAGGCGGAACAGGGGCTGCAGACCGACCCGAACCTGAACAACGACCGCCGCGATCAGGCCCGCGCCCAGCGCCAGGAACGCCAACGCGGTCGCGGTAACGAAGGTGCGGACGTCACGGTCGATCGGTCCCCGGTCCTCCGCCGCCAGAAACACCACCTCGCGCCCGTCGATCGTGGCGATTCGGGCTACGCCACGCAATCGCTCGCCGATCTGGGGGCCGGCCGCGTCGAAGGCGATGGGATTGCGCGGATCGGCGCGCAGGCGGCGCAGCAGGTCAGCCGGCGGCCTTAGCTCGGCGTCCCAAAGCGAGCGCGAGCGTGACGGCGTCGAGGTCTGCAACGACCCGTCCGGTCGGGGCTCGGCGATGGTCCAGTAGAGCCCTGAATAGACGCGCAGGGCCCGGGCATCGGTGAAGGCCGGGGCGACCACCTGGCCATTCTCCAGCGTCGAGCCCGCGATCAGGTTGTCGGTCAGCACGCCAAGGGTGGTTTCGAAGCGGCGTAGCGCGGCTTCCTGGAACAGGAAGGCGAGCAGCACTGCCGTTACCGCCAGGGCCGCAACGCTCCAGCCGACCGCGAGCAGGACCAGTCGCCGCGCCAATGACGGGCGGCCGAAAACCCCGCCCCGGCTCATGCCCCCGGCCGCTTCATGCAGGGCTCACGCAGTCCCTGCCTCGGCCTCGGACTCGCCGGGCAGCGG
>JANPKX010000220.1:0-3335 GCA_031426235.1 Alphaproteobacteria bacterium
ATCGCGGGCCAGTTGGGCATCGACATGGCGACGCCGACCTCCGGCGCAAGCGGCGGCGAAATGCGCCGCGCCGCCATCGGCCAAGTCGTCGCGGTCCACCGAAGTGATGACCACGTGTTTCAGACCCATCTTCGCGACCGCATCGGCGACTCGGGCGGGCTCGGTCGGGTCCAACGCTTGCGGCTTGCCCGTGGCCACGTTGCAGAAAGCGCAGGCGCGGGTGCAGACCTCGCCCATGATCATCATGGTGGCGTGGCTCTTAGACCAGCACTCGCCTATGTTGGGGCAGGCCGCTTCCTCGCAGACGGTCACCAGCCCGTGGCTCTTCACGATCTCGCGGGTGGCGTTGTAGCCGGACGATCCGGGCGCCCGCACGCGCAACCACTCCGGCTTGCGCAACAAGGGCGTATCCGGCCGCGCCTGCTTCTCGGGATGGCGCGGACGCGGAGGGTTCAGGGTGTCGATGACCACAGCCATGGTCACTTAGATCGTCTGTCCGCGCTCTCGGATCAAGCGCGGCGCGTGGCGGCCAGCGAGAAACCGACCTTTCCACCCTGTCCCCCAGCCGATACGCTTGAGCTAACGATAACAACGGGAGGCGCGCCCTTGCGTGCATTTGACACCGCCCTGACGCAATTCTCGGTCTTTGACGCTCTGCTTGCGGCGTCGAAAACCTACGGGGCCAAGAAAGCGATCCTGGAGGACCAGGAGCGCAATCCGCTCTCGTACACGGACCTGATCCGCGCCGCGTTCGCCCTGGGACGGAAGATTTCAGGGTTCACCGACAAAGGAGAGCGCGTCGGCGTGATGCTGCCCTCCAGTTCCGGCGGCGTGGTGACCTTCTTTGCCCTGCACGCCTTCGGGCGTGTCCCGACGATGCTGAACTTCACGGCCGGGATCCGCAATCTGCGGGCCGCCTGCGAACTGGCGGGCGTCAAGACCGTGCTTACATCCCACCGGTTTGTCGAACAGGGTAAGCTCCACGACCTGGTGGACGCCTTGGAGACGCTGACCAAGGTCGTCTATCTTGAAGACGTCCGCGCCAAGATCGGCTTGTCCGACCGTCTGTTCGCCGCCGCGGCCGGTGCGTTCCCCGGGCGGTTCCGCGCCGCGACCCGGCCCGACGACCCCGGCGTGATCCTGTTTACATCCGGCAGTTTTGGGGCGCCGCGCGGCGTGGTGCTGAGCCAGTCGAACCTGGTGGCCAATGTGCGCCAGATCGAGGCGCACTTCCCCATGAACCGCGACTGGGTGTGGTTCAATCCGCTGCCGATCTTCCACTGTTTCGGCCTGACCGCGGGCGCGCTTTTGCCGATCCTCAGCGGTATGAAATCCGTGCAGTACCCCTCACCCCTGCACATCAAACAGATCCCGCCTCTGGTGAAGGCCACCCGGGCCGATGTGCTGTTCGCGACCGATACCTTCCTGAACCAGTACGCGCGGTCCGCGGAGCCCGATGAGCTGTCGGGCCTTGCCTTCGTCGTCTGCGGCGCCGAGCGGGTGCGGGAAGAGACCCACAATTTGTTCCACGAGAAATTCGGCGCAATTCCGTTGCTGGAGGGCTATGGCGCCACCGAAGCGTCGCCCGTCATCGCCGTCAACATCCCGACAGACAACCGCCGGGGTACGGTCGGTGGGCTCCTGGCGGGCGTCGAAACCCGCCTGGAGCCCGTTGAAGGCATTCCCGGCGGCGGCAAGCTGCTGGTGCGTGGCCCCAACATCATGGCCGGCTATCTCAACGCCGCGGGGGGCATCGATCCCCCGGCCGGCGGCTGGCACGATACCGGTGACGTCGTTTCGCTCAGCGACGACAACTGGATCAAGATCCTGGGTCGAGTGAAGCGGTTCGCCAAGATCGGCGGCGAGATGGTCTCACTTACCGCCGCCGAAGAGCTCGCCTCGGCGGTCTGGCCCGACTGCCGTCACGCCGTCGTCTCCCTGCCCGACCCGAAGAAGGGCGAGCGGCTCATCCTGGTCACCGACCATCGCGACGCCGAGACGGGCCCCCTGCTCGCCCACGCCCAGCAGATCGGGGCGCCAGAACTGGCCGTGCCGCGCCGGATCATCAAGGTGCAGGAAATCCCGGCGCTGGGCACGGGCAAGACCGACTACGTCGCCCTGCAGCGCATCGTGGACGCCGAGATCCGCCGGGCGGCGTAAACTGCTGAACCGCCACGGCGAAACGAAAAACGCCCCGGAGATCGCTCTCCGGGGCGTTGTCGTTTCAGTGCTGAACCCTACTGGGCGGCGAGGACCGCCAGCAGCAGGAGCGCCACGATGTTGGTGATCTTGATCATCGGGTTCACGGCGGGACCCGAAGTGTCCTTGTAGGGGTCGCCGACGGTGTCGCCGGTCACAGCCGCCTTGTGAGCGTCTGAACCCTTGCCGTGGAGCACGCCAGCACTGTCGGTGAAGCCCTCTTCGATCACCTTCTTGGCGTTGTCCCAGGCGCCGCCGCCCGAGGTCATCGAGATGGCGACGAAGAGACCCGTGACGATCACGCCCATCAGCATGGCGCCGACGCAGGCGAAGGCGTCGACCTTGCCGGCAATCGCGTTGATGACGAAGAACAGCACGATCGGGCTGAACACCGGCAACAGCGACGGCACGATCATCTCGCGGATCGCGGCCTTTGTCAGGATGTCCACGGCTCTGCCGTACTCGGGCTTCACCTCGCCGGTCATGATGCCGGGGTTCTCCCGGAACTGGCGACGGACTTCCACCACCACCGACTGGGCGGCGCGGCCGACGGCGGTCATCGACATGCCGCCGAACAGGAACGGCAGCAGGCCGCCGAACAGCAGGCCGACCACGACGTAGGGGTTGGAGAGGTCGAAGCTGACCACACCCAGCCCGTCGAAGAACGAGCCCGGCGTCGCATTCGCCGCGAAGTACTTCAGATCCTCGGTGTAGGCCGCGAAGAGCACAAGGGCGCCCAGGCCGGCCGAACCGATGGCATAGCCCTTGGTGACGGCCTTGGTTGTGTTGCCCACGGCGTCGAGCGCATCGGTGGTGACGCGCACTTCCGGGGGCAGACCGGCCATTTCGGCGATGCCGCCGGCGTTGTCGGTGACCGGGCCATAGGCGTCGAGAGCAACGACCATACCAGCCAGCGCCAGCATCGCGGTGGCCGCATAGGCGATGCCCATGAGACCTGCGAGCTGGAACGCGATGATGATGCCAGCGCAGATCACCAGCGTCGGGAGCGCGGTGGCTTCCATGCTGATGGCCAGACCCTGGATCACGTTGGTGCCGTGGCCCGTTTCCGAAGCCTTGGCGATCGAGCGGACCGGGCGGTAATTGGTGCCGGTGTAATACTCGGTGATCCAGATGAT
>JANPKX010000221.1:0-8035 GCA_031426235.1 Alphaproteobacteria bacterium
CAGAGCACCAGCGGCGGCTGTCCGGCTTCGGTCTCCACGAGCACCGGGATCATGCCCGACGGGTTCATCTTGGTGAGCTCGCGGGGGCGTTCCCAATAACGGACGGAGACGTCGGCAAAGGCCAGCCGCTTCTCACCCAGCGCCAGGCGCACCAGCCGCGAGGCGGGGTCGAGGGGAAAGTGATGGAGGGTGCGTTCGACGCTCATCGGGACCAGGGCGCGGCTCTACGCGAATCGGGAAGCGACCAACAGAGCCCCGATGGTCTTAAGGTCTCGTTTACCGCGAAAGTCGGCGGCTCAGTGTCCGCCGGAGCCCTCGTAGACACCGGGCGCCAGGCGTTCGTCTTCCGGCCCCTCGCTGTTGGCCGCCAGGACAAATCGGCGATCGCAGTAGGGGCACTCGACGAAGGCCGCCTCGCCCATTTCCATCCAGACGCGAGGGTGGCCCAGAGCGCCCCCGACCCCGTCGCAGGAGATTCGATGGCTGCGCACGGAGATGACTTCCGGCGCGGGCATGTCCGGGGTCAGGGCCGGCTTGGCCGGCATCGGCTCGGGTTGGGTCGAAGCGGCTTTGCGGGCCATGGTCAGAACTACCTTTGGAGGGCTGCCCGCTTGGCGCGGCGCCGACACCGGCCTAGGTATGCGAGGTAAGCTTCGCGCGTCAACGACAGGACTCCATGGACCTCCCCGAATTCGCTATCGAAGCCAAGGGCCTGACGAAGACCTACGCGGCCACCAAGACCACACCCGAGATGCAGGCGCTGCGCGGCATCGACCTGGCGATCCCCCGGGGTTCGATCTTCGGCCTGCTGGGGCCGAATGGTGCGGGCAAGTCGACCTTCATCAACATCCTTGCGGGCCTTTGCCAGAAGACGTCGGGGACGGTCAGCATCTGGGGTCGGGACATCGATCAGAGGCCCCGCGATGCGCGCGCCGCCATCGGCGTGGTGCCCCAGGAAATCGCCGCCGACCCCTTCTTCACGCCGAAAGAGGCTCTGGAGGTCGCCGCCGGCATGTACGCCGTGCCCAAGGCCGAGCGGCGCAGCGACGAACTGCTCGCCGCCCTGGGGCTGGCCGACAAGTCCAGCGCCTACGTCCGCCAGCTTTCGGGCGGCATGAAGCGGCGGCTGATGGTGGCCAAGGCCATGGTGCACAACCCGCCCGTCCTGATCCTGGACGAGCCCACCGCCGGCGTGGACGTGGAGCTGCGCAAGCAACTCTGGGCCTATGTGGTCGAGCTGAACCGCAAGGGCGTCACCATTGTGCTGACGACCCACTACCTGGAAGAAGCCCAGGAGCTCTGCGACCAGATCGCGATCGTGAATCGGGGCATGGTCGTCGCCTGCGAGTCCACCGCGACGCTGCTGCGTCGCATGGATACGCGCAATGTGCTGGTGACCACCGAGGAGCCGCTGCCGGCCGCGCCCGCCCTTCCGGGGTTCGAGACCAAACTGACCAAGTCGGGCGGCTTCGCGGTGACCTACCGGACGGGCCAGTCCACCGTCGAGCAGGTGCTGGCGGCAATCCGGACCGCCGGACTCCACATCAAGGACATCTCCACCGAGGACCCCGACCTGGAGGACGTGTTCGTCTCCCTGACCTACGCGGCCGAGGCCTGAGCCAGGCCGTCAGGGCTTTCCCGTCTCAACGTAGGCCTTTAGCCGGACGGCCGCCTCGGTGATCACGCTGTCGATCACCGGCGCGAGCGAGGTGAGATAATCCCGAGCGCCGCCGACGTGGTAGGTGACGGTCATCTCCGTTCCCCCGGCCTTGGGCGCCAGGTTGAAGGTGAGCGCCGCTGCGACGCCCTCGTCCTGCAGGGGGCCGAGTTCGGCGAGCAGGCGGACCTGGCGGTCCGGGATCGCCAGGGCGACCACGCCGTGGCGCACGCCGCCGCCAGGGAGCGCCTCGCAGAGACAGGCGTCGGGCGTCAGGGTCACCGTGATGTTGGACGCCTTGCCGGAATAGCTGTGGGCGCCGTTCCACCAACGGCCCCATTCCCCGATCGCCGCATAGACGCGCGCCGGCGGGGCAGCGATCTGCTGGACGGTCTTCAGGCGGAAGCCGTAGGCGCCCTTGTCGACGACCTCGGCGTGCGCCGCGCCGGCGGTGAAGCCGGTCAGCACCAGGGCGGCCAGCGCCGCGGCAACGAACCCGATCCCTCGCATCTCTTCCCCTCCCTCAGGCCCGCTCGAAGCTTAGCGGCCCGCCCCAGAACGTCTCCACCAGGCCGTGCTGGGCGCCGGGCGCGCCGGTGGTCAGGAACCGGCGGACCGCGCCCGTGCCGATGTCGAACTCAGGGTGGCGCTGCAGATAGCGGCTGAGAGCTTCGGCCGTGGCTTCCGGCTGGCGGATCAGCGGTGTGCCGGGCGGCAGCGCGGCCTCGAACAGGTCGGCGACGATCTCGTAGTGGGTGCAGCCCAGGATCGCGCGGTCCGGGTTGCGGCCGATCCGCGTCGCCAGGGCCGCCACGTGGCCCGCGATGACCTCGGCCAGGGCCGCCCGCGGTGCGCCGTCCTCGATCATCCGGGCCAGCTCGGGACAGGGCTCGGAGAACACCGCCACGTCCTGGCGGCGCTTGTCGATCTCGATCTCGTAGACCCGCGAGCGGGCCGTGGCCGGCGTGGAGAAGACCCCCAGTACGTCCAGCTTCTCGACCTTGTCGCCGCGCCGCTCGGCCTCATGCTCCCAGGGCAGGCCGGTCGCCGCCTCGATGGTGGGGACCACGATCCCCAGGATGTTCACCGGCCGCCCGAGGTCGCGGCGGAAGCCGGGCAGCCAGGTCTGCTGCAGCCGGCGCAGCGCCACGCTGGCGGCGGTGTTGCAGGCCAGGACCACCACGTCGCACCCGCCCTCGAACAGCCTGACGCACCCGGCCCGGGTGAGATCCACGATCTCCTCGCCGGGTCGGCCGCCATAGGGCGCGTTGGCCTGATCGGCCAGATAGATGAAGTCGGCGGTGGGAAACCGCTCCACGAGCCGGTGATGGACGGTCAGGCCGCCCACTCCGGAATCGAACACGCCAATGGCCATGGCATGGTGTTAACTGGGGGCGGCAGACGTGTCGACGGACGCTGCGGAAGGATTCAACCGCGGAGGTCGCGGAGGCTTTGTCAGCCCTATGCGGCTCTCGGCAATCTCGACCAGCTTTGCCTTGCAGTATCTCCGCGAGATCGGACGCCAGTCCGCTGCGGGGTTCCTATCCGCCGGCGACGGCGTCCATGAACGCCGCGAGCGTGACGTCGAGTTCGGTCACGCCGTCGGCGTCGTGGGTGGTCAGGGTGACCTCCACGCGGTTGTAGATGTTGGACCACTCGGGATGGTGGTCCAGCTTGTCGGCCATCAACGCGACACGGGTCATGAACCCGAAGGCGGCGTTGAAGTCGGCGAATCTGAAGGTGCGCTGGATGGCGTCGCGCGGGCCCGGCCCCGCCGACCAATCCGGCAACCGCTTCAGCGCCTCGGCCGCGCCGATCCGAGCGGGCCGGGTCACGCCGGTTCCGCCGCGAACGACAGTCCCGTCAGGACTGCGAGCTCAGCCAGCGTCTGGTCGACGCCCACCACCTTGATCGCCTTCATGCCCAGCCCCGCCGCCGGCTTGCAGTTGATGCCCAGGTCGTCGAGGTAGATGCAGTTCACCGGCTCGACCGCCAGCTGCTCGCACATCATCTGGTAGATTCGGGGGTCAGGCTTGCGCACGCCGGCCTTGCTGCTTTCGATGATGGCGTCGAACAGCGGCATGACCTGCGCCATCGCCCCGGCGCCGCGCTGGGCCGCGTCCTGGCCAGGGCTATGGGTCGAGACCACATTGTTGGTGATGCAGCCCACCTTGAAGTGCGCCTTGCACGCGCGGAGCGCCGCGACCATCCGTGGCCGCAACTCGCCCGAGAGCCGTGGCAGGACATCAGCGCCGCGCAGGGGATGGCCCAGGGCTGTGGATTCCTCGAGGAACAGGGCGTCGAAGCCCTTGGCGTCGATCTCGTTGCGCTCGAACAGGGCCCAGGCGTTGGTGTCCGGATTGGTCGCATTGATCCGCCGCACCAGATCCTTCGGCAGGCCGCGCTCGGCCTCCAGCCGGTTGAAGGCTTCGAAAGGCGAAGAGGTGAAGACCCCGCCGAAATCCCAGATCACCGCTTCAACCGCCAAGGCGCTGCTCCTGCACATGCTCTACGCGGCGCGGACGCTAGAGAGCCACGATCAGACGTGCAAGTAAGGCCGATGCTCCTGCCCAATCGCCTGCCCCGGCCTGCCCGCCTCGGCCTCTACGCTCTGGCTGCCGTCATCCTGCTGGCGATGTGCCTGTTGCCATCGAAGGACCTGCCGCAGACAGGCGCCGGTGACCGCTTCGAACACACCGCCGCCTGGTTCGTGCTGACCCTGACCGGCTACGTACTGGCGCCCCGGCGGGTGTGGGCGATACCCGCCTTCGCCCTGGCCTACGGGATGGCGATCGAGCTTCTCCAGGGTACGGTAGGCACAGGGCGTCACGCCGACCCCATGGATCTCGTGGCCGACGTCGTCGGCATCGCCTTGGCGGTGGTGGTCTATTTGCTCGCAAGGCGCATCGTCAGGCGATGAGCCTGCGCCACGCGCCCTGGGAGGAGGCCGGCGAGTTCCGCATTGGCCTGAAGCCGATCGCGGCGACGGCCTGGTTCGAGGGCGGGGAAGCCGACCCCGCGCTGCGCAAGGACGCGCTGCTCGCCGCGCACCACGATGCGGTCTGGGCCGAGACGCCAGGCTCGCGGCCCGCCCAGGTCGAGCTGCGGGCGATGGTCGCTGCGGCGCTGGGGCGCACACTGGGGATGCAGGATACACCGCCGTTGCTGGCGGCCGCACGGTGGGTCGCCGACGACCTATGCCTGATGGAGCGCTGCGACGGCGTGTGGCGCCTGACCGCGCTTTCGCTCTGCGCTGGCAGCTTCTTCACGGCTTCGCAGGTGATTGGACGCAGCCTTGCCGAACTTCACGGTCCGGTCACCGGGTTCGAGGACCGCCTGCTGACCCGGGTCACGCGCATCTTCGATGGCCTGCGTGAGGACCTGGTGCTGGAGCGGCGCAACTGGAGCGTGGTGAGCTCACCGGATCTGTTCGCGCCTGACCCCGGCCCGATGCGCGACGCGATCCCGGCGATCGACCCCGACAGGGCCGCCGAGGCGCTGTTTGCGCGCTGTGAGCGCCAGACCCTGCGCCGGCTTCCGCGCACCGGCGCCATCGCCTTTTCGATCCGGGTCTGGGTCGATCCGTTGTCGGTGATCGCGGCCGAGCCAGAGCGGCTGGCGCGGTTCGCCCGGGCCTGGCGCAGCGCCGACCCCGACTTCCGCGCCTACAAGCGGCTGGATCTCTACGACGCCCTGGTCGCGCGCATCATCGACGACGCGGAACGGGGCCGCTAAGCTGACGTGATGTCCGCCAAGCCGTTCCTCTACCTCGCCGTGCCTTGCTACGGCGGCAACCTGAACCTCTACTTCGTGCAGTCGATGCTGGCCCTGCAGGACGCCTGCCGCACCGCGGGGATCGGGCTGCATATCGACCTGATGGGCGGCGACGCCCTGATCACGCGGGCCCGCTCGCGGCTGGCGGCGCAGTTCCTGGCGTTCGAAAAAGCGACCCACCTGTTGTTCATCGACGCCGACATCGGGTTCGCGCCCAAGAACGTCTTCCGCCTGCTGGAGGCCGACAAGGACATGGTCGCCGCGGTCTGCCCGCTGAAGAGGATCGACTGGGAAAAGGCCCGGGCCGGCGCCAAGAAGGACATCGCCGACCTCCAGGCGGTCTCGATCGGCTATGTCGTCCGCTTCCTGCCCAACGCCGGCAGCAGCGTGCACGTCGAGGACGGCTTCGCCCAGGTCGCCTATGCGGGCACCGGGTTCCTGATGATCAAGCGCGCGGCGATGCAGAAGGTCTGCGACGCCCACCCCGAACTGCGCGCCAAGATGGGCGACATGGCCGACATCATGGCGCCTGAGGCGGTGATGGTGTTCGACACCCTGGTCGAGCCCGAGACCGGCCAGTACCTTTCGGAAGACTATGCCTTTTGCCGCCGCTGGCGCGACCTGGGTGGCGAGATCTGGGCCGACTTCGAGGCGCGCCTGACCCACGTCGGCCACGCTGCCTACACCGGCAGCCTGATCCAGGCCTTGGAAGCCGGGGTCTAGCTACTCTGCCGGGGCCGGCGACGGCGCCCCGGAGCCGCCTCGCGCGGCCTTCTGCTCCGCCACCACGCTGGCGCGCGCGATCGCCCGCTGTTCGGTCAGGGCCAGCTTCGTCGCCTCATAGCTGGCGCGGTTGATGTTGTACTTGGCGTAGAATCCGATGGCGATCAGGCCGGGAATAGCCGCAAGCAGCCCATCCCAGAGCGCCAGGTTTTGCAACACGTCCGGCGCGATTTCGCCAGGCTTCGCCTTCATGGGGAAGTTGATGAAGGTGATCACGAAGCCGGCCAGCGCGGCCCCGATCGCCTGATCCATCTTGGCGGCAAAGGCGCGGGTGGAGTAGAGGATGCCCTCCTGCCTGATGCCGTAGCGCAGCTCGTTCTGGTCGGCGATGTCGGCCAAGGCGGACATCACGCTGATCTGCAGGATCGCTACGGTCGCCGCTGCCACCGCGGCGAACGCGATCAGGATCGCCAGCAGATTGGGCGTGGTCTGGGTCAATACGCCAGCCATGCCCAGCGCCAGCGGGACCGCCGGCGTCACGCAGTAGATCAGCCCGAAGATGATGATCGTGCGCTTCTTGTCGAGCCGCCCGTGCAGGCGGGGCGCGAGGATGAAGGCGCTGAGATAGCCGATGAAACTGCCAATGATGAACAGGCTGAGCTGCTCGCTGTTGAGGCCCCAGTAGAAGGTTTGGGTATACATCCGCAGGCCCTCGCGGAGCCCCAGCATCATGGACAGGAAGAAGTAGGCCACCAGCAGCCAGACATAATTTATGTTGCTCAACGCCTTGACGATGTCGCGTCCGAATTCCTTGACGCTGAAACCGGGTGTCTCCGCCGCCCGCTGTGGCAGGAAGGGGATGCGGTCGCGGGTGAACCAGGCCGACGCGAACAGGATGACCACGACGGCGATCGAGATGGAGAGGGCGAAGATCGGCCACGGCTCCGGATTCAGGATCCCCCGCGGATATTCCGCTGTCGAAGGAAAGAATATCCTCAGCGCCAGGGTCGTGGCGAAAGCGCCGCCGACCCAGACGAAGAAGCTGTTGTACGCCATCACCTTCGAGCGCTCGGTATAGTCCGACGACAGCTCCGCCCCCAGCGCCAGATGCGGGGTGTGGAAGAAGGTCATGGCCTGGCGCAGCAGGATCACCGCGATCCCGAACCAGATCAGCAGGCCCGTCTGGCCCAGGCTGGCCGGAGGGTTGAAAATCGCGAACAGGCTCAGCGCGATCGGGATCGGCGCGGCGTACATATAGAGATGCCGCCGCCCAAGACGCGAGCGGGTGCGGTCCGACCAGGAGCCCACCACGGGGTCTGACAGCGCATCGAAGATTAGACTGGCGGAAACGGCCAGTCCCGCCAGGTGCGCGGGCACGCCCAGCACCTGATTGTAGAACAGGATCGCAAAGCTCGAGACGGAGTAGAGGGCGATGGTTTCGGCCGCGCTGCCGATGCCGAAGGCCAACTTGGTCCGCAGGGGAAGTCGATCGGCCGCGGGGGTCGCAGCGGGCGTCACCGTCATCTATTTCCTCCGGGCGCGCACTTTCGGCCGCCTTGTTGGTAAGCAAGCCTCAAGCTTTTAGGCGCGTCAATCGGCGGGGAAATCTCTGGCGTGTAACGTGGGTGAAAACCGTTCCGTACGCGACTCAGTCAGGGCGTCCGGGCAAATCCGGTTCGAAAACCCTGGGCCTCGCGCCCACCGGGCAATGCTGGAGGAAGATCGTTGAAGACGCTGATCATCGCCGCGGCCGCAGCGGCCCTCCTCACCGCCTGCTCTCCCGCCGGCCCAACGGCGAAAAAGGTCGAACTGCCGCAGGGCGCCAAGTTCAACACCGACCTCCCCATGAGTGAATTCATGGGTCACTTCGTGGACCCGGCC
>JANPKX010000222.1:0-2501 GCA_031426235.1 Alphaproteobacteria bacterium
CGATGGTGTCGTCACCCAGGTCGCCGGACAGGAAGTCCGCCCCCGACCCGCCGTTCAGGCTGTCGTCGCCCTGGCCGCCGCGCACCAGGTCCGCGCCGGCCCCGCCGCCGCAGGTATCGAGGCCTAGGTTGCCATAGACGATGTCGTCGCCGTCGTCGCCGGAGAGGCTGTCGTTGTCCTTGCCGCCCACCACCCAGTCGCCGCCCGCGCCACCTGAGACGGTGTCGTCGCCCATGTTGCCGTGGACGTCGTCGAACCCCAGGCCGCCGAATATCCGGTCGTTCCCCTCCTCGCCGCGCAGGTAGTCACCGGTATCGCCCGCCGTCGGGCCCGGAGACAGCCGATGGATGTCGCCGTCCAGCCCGATCACGTAGAGCCGCCCCGACCCGTCTACGGCGAACGAGGCGATCTGGTCGAAGTCGCCGCCGCTCACGGCCAGTTGCGGATTGCGAAGCGTCAGGTCCTGGGCTGCGCCGCCGGACGCCCTGACCGTCCAAAGGTTGGCCGTCCCGAAGTCCGCGAACCAGTAGAGGCCGTCCGTCCCGCCGGGGCCGTGGTAGACATAGCCGCCGGTGACGGAGAAGCCCTGCGCGCGGCCGTAATCCACGATCGGGTCGGTCAGCCCCGCCTGAGAGCCTGCGGTGAAGGTCGAAAGGCCTTCCTTGATCCGCCAACCGAGGTTCAGGCCGCCCACCCCAGCCGGAATGTAATCGATTTCCTCACGCGCGCCCTGGCCCACGTCGCCGATCCAAAGGTCGCCCGTGGCGCTGTCAAAGCTCGCCCGCCAGGGATTGCGCAGGCCATAGAGCCAGACCTCGTCGGCGCCCGGCGTCGCCCCGGCGAAGGGATTCCCGGCGGGGATCGCGTAGTTCCGGGCCGGGTCGCCGGGGAAGGCGTCGGTGTCGACGTCGATGCGAAGGATCTTGCCCAGGAGGACGTTGAGGTTCTGGGCGTTGTTCTGCGGGTCGCCGCCGGAGCCGCCGTCACCCGAGGCGATGTATAGGAAGCCGTCCGGCCCGAAGCCCAGCCAGCCGCCGTTGTGGTTCGCGAACGGCTGGTCGTACCCCAGGATCAGGCGGCCTGGGCCCGCGTCGGCGTGGTTGGCGTCGGCCCGCCGGAACTCTCGGATCTCGGTGTGGCCGGCCGCGTTGGTGAGGTTGACGTAGAACAGGCCGTTCGACGCATAGGCCGGGTGGAAGGCCAGGCCGAGCAGGCCTTGTTCGCCTCCGGTTGCGAGGCTGGCATCCGGGAGGTCGAGGAAGGGGTCTGCGTTCAGCGCGCCCGTTCCCAGGTCGAGGATGCGGATGCGGCCGGTATGCTGCTCGACCACGAACAAGCGGTCCGGGTCGCCGGGCGGCGAGGCGGCGAACAGCGGGCTTGAGAGACCTGACGCCACGCGGGTCGC
This sequence comes from Alphaproteobacteria bacterium, assembly GCA_031426235.1. Classification (GTDB taxonomy): domain Bacteria; phylum Pseudomonadota; class Alphaproteobacteria; order Caulobacterales; family Caulobacteraceae; genus Phenylobacterium. Next base: position 1,406 of record JANPKX010000222.1, read on the forward strand.
CGCGATGACAGTGGCGGCCGGGTCGGGATCCGCAGACGAGTGTCCATAGATCACATCGTCGCCCGCGCCGCCAAACACGCTGTCGGACCCGTCGCGGCCAGACATCACATCGGCTCCGGCGGCCCCGGTCAGGGTGTCGCGCGCGCTGGTTCCTGCAATCTCGGCCACGAGGCCCTCCGCTTTGCAACACCCTAGCCCTGAGAGTAGGACTGCCGCGAGGTCCGATGAGTTCCCCGCCCCTGCCAGATCGCCCGCGCGTCATGGGTATCGTCAACGCGACGCCCGACAGTTTTTCTGACGGCGGCCGCTATCTGGATTTCGAGGCGGCCCTGGCGCATGCGCGCCGCCTGATCGCCGAGGGGGCCGACATCCTCGACATCGGGGCGGAGTCCACCCGGCCGGGCGCGGAGCCCGTCACAGCCGACGTCGAGATCGACCGCATCATCCCCCTGGTCGCCGCCCTTCGCGCCCACAGCGACATTCCGATTTCGGTCGACACCATGAAGCCGCGAGTCGCCCGCGCCGCCATGGCCGCCGGCGCCACCATCTGGAACGACGTCACCGCACTCAGGTTCGCCTTGGACAGCGCCGCAACGGCCGCTGAGCTGGGCTGCGAGGTCGTGCTGATGCACATGCAGGGCCAGCCGCGCACCATGCAGGCCGAACCGTACTATGACGACGTGGTCTCCGACGTCGGCGATTTCCTGGCAGAGCGGGCCGAGTTCGCGATCTTGGCCGGCGTCGCACGAGACAAGATCTGGCTCGACCCCGGCATCGGCTTCGGCAAACACCCGACGCGCCACAACCTCCCCCTGCTCGCCGGCTTGGAGCGGATTGTGGCCCTGGGGTTCCCAGTCCTGCTGGGCGCCAGCCGCAAGCGGTTCATCGGCGTGCTGGATGGCGGCGCGGGTCCCGACGAGCGGTTGGGCGGGTCCATCGCCGCGGCATTGCGTGGGGCGGAGGCCGGCGTGGCGGCGGTGCGGGTCCACGACGTGCGCGAGACGGTCCAGGCGTTGAAGGTCTGGGCAGCCATCCGGCAGGCGCGGCCGGGCTCGTAGACTTCGCGGCCTGAAGGTGGCCGCCGGGGCAGACGGTA
>JANPKX010000223.1:0-1549 GCA_031426235.1 Alphaproteobacteria bacterium
TGATCGCCCAGGACGGCATCCAATGGTTCGAGGACCAATTCTTGGGGCCCTGGATCGCGGGAGACCGCTTCACGCTCGCGGACATTCTGCTGTTTTCGTTCCTGGATTTTGGCGCGGTTGTCGGCCAGCCGCTGGATCCCAAATTCATCAAGATCAACGACTGGTTCGCCCGCGTGAAGGCCCGGCCAAGCGCCGCCGCCAGCGCATGAGGCGTGTGTTGCGCCGGTAGGGGCGCGACGTGGCGTCTGTCGCGCTCGACCCTTGCACCCGGTCGCACCACGCGACCCTTGAAGCGCTGTTTCAACTCTACACCCACGACTTCTCGGAACAGTGGGCGGGCAGCGACCGGGGCGAGCTTCAGGACGACGGACGCTTCGCGCCCTATCCCGGGCTGGAAAGCTATTGGACCGAGCCCGACCGCCAGGCCTTCCTGATCCGTGCTGACGGCGCGCTCGCCGGCTTCGTGCTGCTGAACGCCCAAGCCCATTCCGGCCTGCCGCTGGATCACGCCGTGGCGGAGTTTTTCGTGGTCCGGAAACACCGGCGCGGCGGGGTCGGACGCAGGGCGGCGCTTGCAGCCTTCCAGGGTCGGTCTGGACAGTGGGAGCTCGCGGTCGCCCGCAAGAACGCCGGCGCGCTCGCCTTCTGGCGCAGGGTTGTGGGCGAGGTCGCTGCGGGCCCCATCGAGCTCCTAGACACGACCGCCGGCTGGAATGGCGCCATCCTGCGCTTCGTCGTGGCATAGTTCCGCCATGGACCTCAAAGCCACCCACTACGACGTCGCGGACGGGATCGCCGTCGTGACCCTCGCCCGCCCCAAGCGCCGCAATGCGTGGACCGGGCGAATGCACACCGAGTACCGCTGGATCCTGCGCGAGGCCGACCGCGACCCGGCCGTGCGGGCGATCGTGGTGACCGGGGATCCGGAGGGGCAGGCGTTCTGCGCCGGGGCCGACCTGCAGGCGCTGGAAGGGCACTCCGAGAGGGGCGGCTACGATCCGGGCACGCCGGAAGACATCGCCAAGCCCGGCTATGGCGTCGACCCCGCCTTCGACGCGACGTTCGCCTACCACTTCGGGGTGGGCAAACCGATCATCGCGGCGATCAACGGCGCGGCGGCGGGCGTGGGGCTGGTGCTGGCGTCCTTCGCCGACCTGCGGTTCTCAGCGCCGGGCGTGAAGTTCACTGCGGCCCACGGGAGGTTCAACTTCCCGGCGGAATTCGGCCTCTCGTGGGTGCTGCCGCGGATTGTGGGGCTGACCCACGCCAACGACATCCTTCTCTCTAGCCGCGTGTTCACGGCGGAGGAGGCGATGGCCATGGGCTTCCTGAACCGCATCGTCCCGGCCGAGCGGCTGATGGACGAGGTCCTGGCCTATGCCGGCCAGTTCGCCGCCGTGGCCCCAGGCTCGGCCCGGGAGACCAAGCGCCAGATCTACCGCGACCTGCACCGCGACGCGGCCAGCGCTGTGCGGGAGGCCGAAGCGCTGCTGACGGCCATGTCCCGCGATCCGGACTACAAGGAAGGCGTCAAGGCCTGGATGGAGAA
>JANPKX010000224.1:0-8092 GCA_031426235.1 Alphaproteobacteria bacterium
CCTGGGTGATCTGGCGAAGGATCGCCTTGAAATCGCTGTCCAGGGCGGTGCGGGAATTGACGTCCAGCGACGTGTCCATCGCCGCGACCACCTTCTCCTTCAGCTGGACCAGGAGGTCGGAAATCGTCTCGCCCGACGACAGCGACACCTCGGCGATCGAGTTCGCCCGCTCGAGGCTCATCTTGACGGCGCCGAGCGCGCCGATGTCTGCGCGCTGCCCTTGGGCGATCGCCCATACCGCCGCGTTGTCCTTGGCGTTGTTGATGCGCAGACCGGTGTTGACGCGGTTCTGAACCTCACCCAGGTCGTCATTGGTCTTGTTAAGATTCTGAAGCGCGGTCAGCGCGGACTTGTTCGTATGGACGCTGAGCGTCATCAAGCCATCTCCTAGCGGGGCCCCAGCGGCGACTCGCTGTTGGAACTAAGCCCAAGCTAGGAAAACGTGGTGAGCAGAACGTTAACGCCGGAACGCATTGCGCCGCCGCCGGCGCACCGGGGCGGTTAACAGAACCTCGCTTTTCCGATCGCGCCCTCAGGACGCGCCGGCTAGACTTTGGTGCGAACCACGCTGCCTGCGGCGTAGTGGCTGTCTTCGCGAAGGCGAAGGACGTCGTCCCGGGGCAGGCTGAGGATGACCTCGCCGGTAAGCCGGTTCACCGTCTTGTAGACATAGCCACCGCTGGCCTGATCCTCTTCGATCACCAGCCGCAGATCCGCGGAATCGGTCGCCGGTCCGGGCTCCGCCGTAGAACCGCCTTGTGCGGGTCTGGCCGGGGCTTCCTTCACGGGTGTCGATCCTGGCGTGGCTGCGACCCTCGCAACCTTGGTTTCCATCGCTGTTGTCGCCGGCCGTTCTGGCGGCGCTCCGAAAATGAGCGGTTGGCGGAGAGGACAAACCTCTCCGCCGCACGCAGATGACCGCCGCGGCGCCGGTCAAGGCGCCGCGACAGGGCCTTAACGGAAGAGGCCCAGGAGGATTGATGACGACTGGTTGGCGATCGCCAGCGCCTGGATGCCCAGCTGCTGCTTGGTTTGCAGAGCCTGCAGCTTCGCACTTTCTTTCGCCAGGTCGGCGTCGACGAGGTTTCCGATACCGGCGTCAATCGTGTCCTGCAGCTTACTCACGAAATTGAAGTGCGAGTTCAGCGCCTTGGCGCCGGTCCCGAGCTTCGAGAGCTTGCTGGAGACATTGGTGATCGCCGTGTTCACCAGGCCGATGGCCGTCGAGGCCAGGGTCTTGGTGTTCAGCGAGCTCGTCGCGATCGCCAGAGCCGTCAGGGTGAGGGTCTGGGCGGCGACGGTGATCACCGAGGAGGCGTCGGAGTTGGCCAAGGCCTTGATCGTGGTGCCCGCCTGCTTGATCAGGTTGGAACCGTTGAACTCGGCATTGGTCACGGCCTTGGTGATCTGGCCGAGCAGCGACTTGTATTCATCGTTCAGCGCCGTGCGGCTGGTCGAATCGAGACCAGCGTCCGCCGCGGCCAGGGCCTTTTCCTTGAGCTGAAGCAGCAGGTCGGAAATGGTCTCGCCGGCCGAAATCGCCACATCCACGGTCGACTGACCGCGCTGGAGCGATTCCTTGACGGAGTTCAGGGCGTTGGACGCGGCGCGCTGGTTTTGCGCGATGGCGAAGACAGCGCCGTTGTCCTTGGCGTTCGCGACGCGTTTGCCCGTGTTGATCCGGGACTGAACGGTCTGCAGTTCAGAGTTGGTGCTGTTGAGGTTTTGCAGCGCGACGAGCGCGCCGACGTTCGTGTTGACCGAATTGGCCATGAGGCTTCCTTTTCTAAGGTACCGACCGTCGTTCTGACAGCCGCAGGCATTTTGCCCGACCTGTTCGAAGCAATTGACGCGCCACCCGGCGGTTAGGGTTCGGTACGGTCAAGCTTTTGAGAACACGGCGTTATACCCGCGTTAGGGTTGCTCAGGGCCGGCAGGAATTGCCCAGCATGGCGCGCAGGCGGCAGAAATTGCCGGGTGAGGCCGGCAAATCCGGCCTACCGGTCAAAAGGCGGCCGGACGGACCCGAAGGTCCGTCCGGCGTCCACCACTTTAGCGGAACAGGCCCAGGAGGATCGAAGACGACTGGTTGGCGATCGAGAGCGCCTGGATGCCCAGCTGCTGCTTGGTTTGCAGAGCCTGCAGCTTCGCACTTTCTTTCGCCAGGTCGGCGTCGACCAGGTTTCCGACACCGGCGTCGATCGTGTCCTGCAACTTGCTCACGAAATTGAAGTGCGAGTTCAGCGCCTTGGCGCCGGTCCCGAGCTTCGAGAGCTTGCTGGACACCGAGGTGATCGCCGTATTGACCAGACCGATGGCCGTCGAGGCCAGAGTCTTGGTGTTCAGCGAACTCGTGGCGATCGCCAGAGCCGTCAGGGTGAGGGTCTGGGCAGCAACCGTGATCACCGAAGTGGCGTCGGCATTGGCCAGGGCCTTGATCGTGGTACCCGCCTGCTTGATCAGGTTGGAACCGTTGAACTCGGCATTGGTCACGGCCTTGGTGATCTGGCCGAGCAGCGACTTGAACTCATCGTTCAGCGCGTTCCGGCTGGTCGTGTCGAGACCCGCATCAGCGGCGGCCAGAGCCTTTTCCTTGAGCTGAAGCAGCAGGTCGGAAATGGTCTCGCCGGCTGAAATCGCCACCTCGACGGTCGATTGACCGCGCTGGAGCGATTCCTTGACGGAGTTCAGGGCGTTGGACGTCGCGCGCTGGTTCTGAGCGATAGCCCAGACGGCGCCGTTGTCCTTGGCCGTAGCAACCCGCTTACCGGTGTTGATCCTGGATTGGGTGGTTGAGAGCTCCGCGTTGGTGGCGTTGAGGTTTTGCAGCGCGACGAGCGCGCCAACGTTCGTGTTGACCGAATTGGCCATTGGGTAGTCCTTCCATTCTGGAATAGGAGACCGGCTTTTGCCGACGGGCGATGTTTCGCCCAGAACGGACCACGCAAGTCGCGGGCCAGCCGTTTACCTTGACGGGCCGCCACAAGGCCGTTGATTTTTATAAAAATATTGTTGGATTCCGCGAGCCGGCGCCCGCCTTGGGTTCACCAAGATGTGCCGCCCGGCAGAACCTGCCGGACACCCGCGCAACGATTGGGCTCGCGCAAGGCTGGACGGCGGCAAGCGCCGGACGGAGCGATGAAGAATAGGGACGAAGCGAGCGGCGGCTCGCCGCTCAGATCAGGCGGCGGCGGAGGCCGAGGTGGGCGCAAGACCCTGCATGATCATGCGGTTGATCTCGATCAGAGGCTCGAAATCTTCCTGGCGACGGATCACCAGGCTGGAATGCCGCGTCACCCAGATGCTGAGCGAGATGATCGAGGCGCGCAGCGGCGGCGGCAGCTTGTTGTCCGGATGGGCGCAGTCGGAGGCGAAGGTGGTCCAGACGCGACGATTCCAGTCGAGCGCATCGGCGCGCGCGCCGATCTCGTTCGGATCGAGCTTGGCCGCTTCGATCAACGCGCGGGTCACCTGGGCAAACAGGCGATATTCGGTGTCGCGCGGGCTCTCAGCCCGCGTCGCCGCCTGCTGGTACGCCTGAAGGGACATGCCCCAACCTTTCGTCTTCGTATTCAATGAGTTTCCGGCATAGCAGCAGCGCCTTGTAGTATTCGCGCTCCATGCAGTGGCGGGAGATGTTGACGCAATCGGCCAGCACGTCGGGGTTGGTGATCACGCCCATGAACTCGGTCAGCCGGCGCACGAACTCGTCGTACTGACGCTCGGCCGTTCCCTCATCGAGGTACATCATCATGACCGGGAAATAGATCCGACGCGCCGGCGTCTGGACGTCGCTGGCCTGCATGATGTCCTTCTCGCGAAGGACCGAGGCCTTGTTCTGAAGCACCAGCACAGTCCGGCGGTCGCCGTTCTGCACCACCGCCCCGTTGAGCACGAACTTCTCGCCCGGCTTCAGAGACAACTTCAGTGGCAAGTCCGTCTCCCTTTTCCCGCAGCCGACCGCACCATTGCGAATCGAACGACCACACTCTCGCGCAAGCCGGCTCGGGACGCATCCAAGCCATAGCGGTCGCCGGTTAACGGCCTCTTGCAGAATGTTCGCGGCGCGGCGGCTCTGCGGCGAGGGCGGCGCTTAACCCGGGCTTAAGCATAAATCCCACAACTGGGGCCTGTCCGTATCGGGGGTATTTCATGTCGCGCAAAGCGATGATCAGCGCCACATCCACACGAGTGCTCCAGGAGGCGGCGACGCCGACCCCCCCGCGGCTGGCTATCGGCGACATGGGCGAGGCGGCGGGCAAGGACGCCCTGGATCGCCTGAACGCCGCGGTCAGCGAGTTGAAGGCGCTGGCGGTTCAGCCCCTGCTGCGCCGCGCCATCCAGGCGCTCAACAACGAGGATTTCGTCGCCGGCGGCAAGTGGGCGCTGAAGGTGCTGGCCCAGGATGAAGAGAATGGCGTCGGCTGGTACCTGCTGGGCATGGCCCGCGAGCGGGCCGGCGATTTCGAGAACTCCATCAGGGCCTACGAGGCCGCGCTCAAACTGCTTCCCGACCATGCGGAAGTGGCCAACGATCTTGGACGCCTCGCCTATCGCATGGGCATGCATGAGCAGGCTGAGAAGCTGTTCCGGCACTATGTGGTCCACGCGCCGGATCGGCCCGAAGGCGTCAACAACCTGGCCTCGGTGATCCGTGACCGGGGCCGCCGCGACGAAGCCATCGACCTGCTCAAGACCGCCATCCTGAAGCGCCCGGAAGCCCAGATGCTGTGGAACACCCTGGGCACGATCCTGATCGAGGGCGGCGACCTGCAATCGGCGCAGATCTTCTTTGGCGAGGCGGTGAGGCTCGACCCGAAGTTCGGAAAGGCCCGTTACAACCTCAGCCAGGTCAAGCTGGGCCTGGGAGATCCGCAGGGCGCGCTGGAAGACTGCGACGATGCGATGGGCCTCGTCATCACCGCCGACGACCGCGAGATGATGCGACTGGCCCGCAGTTCCTACCTGCTGGCGCTGGGCCGCCTGGGCGAAGGCTGGGACGACTATGAGGCGCGCCTGTCTCCGCAGTTCAGCGACGTGACGAATTTCTACATCGACAAGCCGCGCTGGAAGCCTGGCAGCAATGTCGCCGGTAAGACGCTGCTGGTGGTCGGGGAGCAAGGCCTGGGCGACGAAGTTCTGTTCGCCAATGTCTTGCCTGACGTGATCGAGAAGCTCGGTCCGCAGGGGAAGTTGCGCGTTGCCGTGGAGCGCCGCCTGGTCCCGCTGTTCCAGCGCAGTTTCCCAGACGCTGAGGTCACCGCGCACGCGACCCACGTCTTCGCCGCCCGGCCGCTGCGCTCGACGCCGAACACCGACCTGAACACCATCGACATCTGGACCCCGATCGCCAGCCTGCTGCGGGAATTCCGCCGGGAGGTGACGGACTACCCGGACCGCCCGCGCTTCCTGACCCCGGACCCCAAGCGCGTGGCCCATTGGCGCAGGCTGCTGAAGAGCGCGCCGCCTGGGCCCAAGGTCGGTCTGCTCTGGAAGAGCCTGATCAGCAAGGACGCCCGCCAGCGGTTCTTCTCGCCGTTTGACCAGTGGGAGCCCGTCCTGAAGACGCCCGGCGTCTCGTTCGTGAACCTCCAGTACGGCGATTGCTCGGACGAGCTGGCCCGGGCCGAGCGCGACTTCGGCGTGAAGATCTGGGACCCGCCGGGCATCGACCTGAAGATGGACCTGGACGATGTGGCCGCACTCTGCTGCGCGATGGACCTTGTCGTTGGCTTCTCCAATGCCACGCTGAACCTGGGCGCCGCGTGCGGGGCGCCGACGTGGCTGGTCTCGACGCCGGCGGTCTGGACCCGGCTCGGCTGTGAAACCTATCCCTGGTATCCCCAGGTCAGGACCTTCAGCCCCCCGTCGTTCGGAGAATGGGATCCGGTCATGGCTGAGATCGCCGACGCCTTGGGCGGTCTCGTCGCGGAACACTGAGCATGCCCAGGGATTGATGGTGCGAGCCGCCCTGCGGGGCGAAACGCATGGAGATCCCGATGTCAGAGCCCTTCGATTCCGACGGCCAGGACGGCGCTGAAAGCTACGACGCCTTGCTGGACAGCGATGGACCCGAGAACAGCGAAGGCCTCACTTTCGAGGAACTGCCCGAGGTCGAGGACCTGACGCAGGTCGCCGGCGATCGTGACGAGGACGAGGCCCTGGCGCTCGACGCCGACGAATTCGACCCCGACGCGATCGACGACGCCGATCTCGAGGAAGACGACGAGTTGGACTATCGGGCGGCGACAGAAACCCCCGAGGACGACCTGGACGGTCTCGGGGTCGGCCTGGCGGACGAACCTGACAGCCTGTCCATGGTGGAGGACGCCGAGATGGCCGAAGCCGGTGTGGGTGGGGTCGCCGACTTCGAGTCCGAAGACATCAGCGATGCCGACCTTGAAGCCCTCGGCTATGCCGACGGCGACGGCCGGGCGCTGAGCGAAGGCTCCCGTTAAGGCTGGCGAAACAGGCGGCGCGCCACAGTCCCCGGCAGACGGGGAGACAGACGTTGGCGGTCGCGATTCTACAGGCGCGTATGAGCTCCAGCCGCCTGCCCGGCAAGGTCATGCGACCGTTGCTCGGCCGGCCCATGATCGAGCGCCAGTTGGAACGTCTGAAACGATGCAGCGGCCTTGACCGCGTCATCGTCGCCACCAGCCGGGAGCCGGCCGACGACGCCCTCGCGGCGCATCTGGAAAACCTGGGCGTCGATGTGTTCCGGGGTCCACTTGACGACGTGCTGGGCCGGTTTGCGGGGGCTGGTGAAGCCCATGGAGCCGTGGGGCCCATCGTCCGCCTCACCGCAGACTGCCCCCTGGCAGACCCTGAGGTGATCGACGCCTGCATCCGCCTGCAGGCCGATCGGCGCGCGGACTATGCCTCCAACGCGCTGCAACGGACCTACCCGCGCGGACTGGATGTCGAAGTTTTCCCGTTCGACGCGCTCCAGACCGCCGCGCGCGAAGCCACCGACACCTACGAGCGCGAGCATGTGACACCGTTCCTGTATCGCCGCCCGGAGCGCTTCAGCCAGGCGCACCTGAGCCAGGACCGTGACGAGAGCCATCTGCGCTGGACGGTCGACACCGCCGAGGACTTCACCTTCGTGGAGCGCGTCTACAAGGCGCTCTATCCCGGCAAGCCGCACTTCACGTCGGATGATGTCCGCGCCTTGCCGTTCACACATCACGAGCCAGCCTGACGCGGTGCCCGCCGTCAGCCGCCCCTGCGCCGGTAGTGACCGAAGCCGCCGTCCCCGCCCACCGGCTCGAACCCGGCGCGGCGGAACAGGCGCTGGCTGGCGAGATTGTCGTCCTTGATCTCGGCCCAGACTTCGTCGCTCACCTGCGCTAGAGCCTCGGTCAGCAGGGCCAGGCCGTACCCGAGGCCCCGGCATTCAGGATTGATGTTGATCGAGACGACGACCCGCTCGCCCCGGTCGAGGCGCACCATGCCCGCCTTGCGCCCGCCATCCTCGCCGATCAGCAGAACAGCCGCCGGGTCTGCGAGGACCCGCTCAAACCACGCCATGTGCTCCTGCGGCTCCACCACTGTTGGCGTACGCGACATGGCCCGCGTGTGGGGGTCGTTGCGCCACTGCAGAAGATCGTCCGCGTCGCCGCTGACCGCCTTGCGCAGGATCATGTCGCCTCCCGATCGGCTGGATTCGCACTAACTTAGCCCGTGCAGCGATGCGGGGCTTCATCCCGCTTGCATGACGCGCCGCGCGCTTTACGTTGCCCGGACAAACAACTGTTCGAATGCGGGCCACGGTCCGCGCGGGGAGCCTGAATGAGCCAGCGTTTCACAGGGACCGACAACTACGTCGCGACCGAAGACCTCAAGGTGGCGGTCAACGCCGCGATCGCCCTGGAGCGGCCGCTCCTGATCAAGGGCGAGCCCGGCACCGGCAAGACCGTCCTCGCCTACGAGATCGCCAAGGCGTTGGGTTCGGACCTGATCACCTGGCACATCAAGTCGACCACCAAGGCCATCCAGGGACTGTACGAATACGACGCCGTCACCCGCCTGCGCGACAGCCAGCTCGGCGACGAGCGGGTCAAGGACGTCAAGAACTACATTAAGAAGG
>JANPKX010000225.1:0-4884 GCA_031426235.1 Alphaproteobacteria bacterium
CTTCGAGGAAATCTGCGAGATCATGAAGGCATACGACATCGCCTTCAGCCTCGGCGACGGCCTGCGCCCCGGCTCGATCGCCGACGCCAATGACGAAGCCCAGTTCGCCGAACTCGCCACGCTCGGCGAGCTCACCAAGATCGCCTGGGCGCAGGATTGCCAGGTGATGATCGAGGGCCCCGGCCATGTGCCGATGCACAAGATCAAGGCGAACATGGACAAGCAGCTCGAGGCCTGCGGCGAGGCGCCCTTCTACACGCTCGGGCCGCTCACCACCGACATCGCCCCCGGCTACGATCACATCACCAGCGCGATCGGCGCCGCGATGATCGGCTGGTTCGGCACCGCGATGCTCTGCTACGTGACCCCCAAGGAGCACCTGGGCCTGCCCAACCGCGACGACGTCAAGGTGGGCGTCATGACCTACAAGCTGGCCGCCCACGCGGCCGACCTCGCCAAGGGCCATCCCGGCGCGCGCGCCTGGGACGACGCCATCAGCCGCGCCCGGTTCGAGTTCCGCTGGGAGGACCAGTTCAACCTCGGCATCGACCCCGAGACGGCCCGCGAGTACCACGACGAGAGCCTGCCGAAGGAGGCGTTCAAGACCGCCCACTTCTGCTCCATGTGCGGTCCCAAGTTCTGCTCGATGAAGATCAGCCAGGACATCCGCGAGCAGGCCCGCTCGCAGAACGACGTGGCGACCGGCATGGCGCAGATGGCGGAGAAGTTTCGCGCCGGCGGCGGTGAGATCCAGGTGCCGGTGCCGCCGGCGGAGTAGCGGCGGAGGGGGCGCGCTAGGCGGGCTGCAACCGAAAGACGCCGCAGCGGACGGAACGATCCGCCGCCTATCGACTTCGTACGGGACGCAAGCCCTGCGCCCGTTCGAAAGCCTCCATGTCTCTTCCGTTCGACCCCGTGAAGACGCGAGACGTTCTCGCGACCTACCAGCGCCCCAGCCTGGTCAGAAGTGCGGTTGAGACCCTGGTGACGATCGTGCCGCTGGCGGCTTTCTGGGGCGGCGCATTGTTCGCCGTCTCAAGGGGCTGGTGGTGGGGGGGCCTGGCCTTCAGCGTGCCCGCTGCGCTGTTCCTGGTGCGGCTTTTCACGATCCAGCACGACTGCGGCCACGCCGCCTTCTTTCCCTCAGCCGCGGCCAACAGGTGGGTCGGACGTCTCGCCGGCGTGCTCACCATGACCCCTTACGACTATTGGCGGCGCACCCACGCCATCCATCACGCCACCTCCGGGAACCTCGACCGTCGCAGCCTGGGCGCCGTGGAGACTCTGACGGTGGCGGAGTACCGGGCGCTTCCGACGCTGCAGCGACTGGGCTATCGGCTCTATCGCAGTCCGGGCGTCATGCTGGGGCTGGGCCCGACCTATATGTTCGTGCTGCAGCATCGGCTGCCCATCGGCGTGATGAAGGAGCGCTGGGCGTGGCTCAGCGTGCTCGGCAACAACCTGGGTCTGGCGGTATTGCTGACAGCCGAGGTCCTGATCGCCGGTCCAGGGGCGCTCCTGTTCGTGCAACTGCCCATGATCGTGATCGCCGCCTCGATCGGTGTGGCGCTGTTCTTCGTGCAGCATCAGTTCGAGGACGGCTGGTGGAGCCGTCAGCCGCAGTGGAGCGTCCACGATGCGGCCTTCCGCGGCAGTTCCCACCTCGACCTGCCCCAGCCGCTGCGCTGGCTGACGGGCAATATCGGCGTCCACCACCTTCACCACGCCGCCAGCAAAATCCCGTTCTACCGGCTTCCCCAGGTCCTCGCCGATCACCCGGCCTACCATGACGTGGCGCGGATCACCCTGCCCGACGCCGTGCGCTCGATCCGCACCGCGCTCTGGGACGAGGCCTCAGGCCGGCTGGTGTCGTTCCGCGAGGCGCGCATGACCTACTGCAGCCGACCTGCCCCCAGCAGCCGCGCCACCGCCTGAGCGCGGTTGACGGCGCCCAGTTTCTTGCGGGCGTTGTCCACGTGGAAGCGGGCGGTGGTCTCGGAGACGCCCAGGATCATCCCGATCTCCCAGTCGGACTTGCCCTCAGCGACCCAGGTCAGGGCGTCATGCTCGCGCCGGGTCAGGCGCGCCTCCGAGCCCGGGCCCAGCGCTGCGCCGAGCGGGTCCGTGATGCAGACGATCACCGAGGGTCCGTCCTCGAACACGGCGGTGCGCACCGATCGCACCGGCGAGACGCTGATGGCCAGCGGCGGGCGGGCCTCGGCGACGGGCAAGGTCATCTCGCCGGCCGTTCGCAACGCCGGGTCGCGGGCGCCCGCCGCGGCGATCAGCGCGTCCAGCCGACGGGCCTCGTCCGCCCGATCGAGCACGAGTCGGCCGCCAGCAACCCTCAGGCCGACGCCCGCGCGAGCCAAGGCTTCCCCGCGCGCATTGATCCTCTGCACGACGCCCGTTGTGCTGAGCACCATCACCGCATGCGGCGAGCCATCCAGCGCCTCAGCGACGCCGGCGGGCAGCTTGCCGCCGCCCATGGCCAGGGTTTCCGTCAGCCGGAAGGCGCGCCGCAGGTGGCCGTGCACGCGCGACGCCCGGACGACGGCGTCGGCATCGAAGCGTCCCTGCTGACGCGTACGGGTCATGGTCAGGGCGCAGACGTTCAGCCCCCGCGCCGCCAGCCGGATGATCATGCCGGAGTAGATTCCCTGGGGCCGCATGAACTCGTTGTAGTAGGTCGTCCGCTCCAGTTCACCCCGGGGCAGCCAGGCATCCTCCATCAGGATTTCCGGACGCCAGGTCGACATATAGCCGGCCGGGTCCGGCTCATTGGAAAACGGATTCAGCGTCGCATAGTAGGTGTCGTAGATGGTGGCCATGGCCGGATCGATCCGAGCCAGCACGCCTTCTCCAGAGCCGTCGGCCACGCTCATCCGCGTCAGCCACGCGCCGGCGCCGCCTAGAAGATCTGCCAGGCTCTCCATCACCCCTGGCCACAGATCGGGATCGACCGCGGCGTCGTACAGCCGGTCCAGAAACTGGCTTTCCTGAGTGTTCCGCATCGGGCAGCCCTTGAAGCACAGGCCCTGCAGCCTTCGCCGTGGCATATTGGAACTCAGAAGCCACGCCGTCGCCAGCGGAAACGCCCGTGAGGCGAGGACCACAGGTTTCTGCCTGCGGTTCGAGCAGCCCTACTCTCCCCGCAGCGCCGTCGCTGGTCGTTTCGAGAGGGCCTGGAAGGCGGCGAGCAGGCCGCCAACCGTGGCGATGGCTGATGCGCCGCCCAGCAGGGCCGCGACCCCGGCCCAGTCCACAGTCCACTGCGCCTCGAACACCCGCACCACGATGGGCCAGGCGGCGAGATAGCCCAGGCCCACACCGGCCGCGCCGGCGATCAGGCCGACAAGGCCGTACTCGATGCCATAGGCCGCGAGCACCTGGGCGCGGCTCGCGCCCAGCACCTTCAGGATGGCCGCCTCGCGGGTACGTTCCAGCGCCCGCGCGGCTATGGCGCCGACCAGGACCAGCAGGGCGGCCATGAGGGCCACAGCGGCCGCGCCGCGCACCGCCAGGGCGACCTTGTCGAAGAGTTCGGTGGCGGCCTCCAGCTGCTCGCGGACGGAGATGATGTTCACCTGCGGAAAGTCGCGGCCCAGGGCGCGAACGATGCGCGCTTCCTGAGCGCGATCGGCCTTGGCGATGGCGACCTGCCGCGGGTTCGCCCCCTCGATGGCCGCGGGCGTCAGGACCAGCGGGAAGCTGGCGCCGAACGCGCCGAAGTCGACCCGGCGGATGACCGCCACGGTCGCAGTGATCTCGCGTCCCAGGATCGACAGGGTGAGGGTGTCGCCGACCTTGATGTTGGCCGCGCGTGCGGGATCCTGGCTGAGGGCGACCAGGGCCGGGCCGGCGTAGTCGGCCTTCCACCAGCGCCCCGAGACGATGCCGGCGTTGGGCGGCTCTGGCCCCAGGGCCGAGAGGCTGACATCGTTGTCGTAGGCCCAGCGGCCCTCGGGTCCCAGCTTGTCCTTGTCGACCGGCTGGCCGCGGACCGCGGTGATCCGCCCGGTCAGGAACGGCGCGCGCAGATAGTCATCGGGCGTCACGGCCGCGCCCTTGGCGGCCGCGAACGCAGCGTCGAAGGCGGCGGCCCGGTCGCCCGGCACGCCGGAGAACACCAGCGCCGGGGCGGTCTGCGGCGCGGTGATCGAGATCTGGCGCAGCAGGCTCGACTGGATCAGAACCACGGCCGACAGCAGCGCCAGGCCCAGGCCGATGGCGGGCGCGGCGGTGCGCGCCGCCGAACGGGGTCCGGCCAGGTTGGCCAGCGCGATGCGGACCGCACCGCGGGTCCCGCCCCTCAAGCGGCCCGCCAGCAGGGCTCCGCCCCAGCCGAGGGCCCACAGCAGCGCGAACGCCAGCACGACGCCGCCGATCATCAGGCTGGCCGCGAACGGGGTCGGCGCCGTCGCCACGGCCAGCCCTGCCAGGCCCGCAGCCGCAAGGATCGCCACCGCCAGTTCGGGGCCGAACCGCACGCGGCCGGAGAGGTCTGAGCGGAACAGGCTGGCCGGCGGGGTCGTCCGGGCTCGAGCCAGGGGCGCCAGCGAAAAGGCCGCCGCCGACAGGAGGCCAAAGGCGGCCGCCTTCAACAGGGGTTCAGGATAGACCGCGAACAGGGCTGGCACCGGCAGGTCGTCAGCCACCGCCCAGCCCAGGATCAGGGGCGTCACCGCGCCGATCACCAGGCCGAGGCCCACACCCAGGGCCGACAGGACGCCGATCTGCGCCAGGTAGATGTCGCGGATCAGCCCGCTTTCGGCGCCCAGCGCCTTCAGGGTCGCGATGGCAGGTTTGCGGCTATCCACATAGGCGCTCACGGCGCCGAACACGCCCAGTCCGCCGGCGACCAGCGAGGCCAGGCCGATGAAG
>JANPKX010000226.1:0-3865 GCA_031426235.1 Alphaproteobacteria bacterium
CTCGACGGCGACGGCTTCGCGCGGGTCGAGCTCGGCCAGGTCTGCTGCGGCCTGGGCGGGGAAGCGGAAGGCCCAGCCGGGGCCGGCATCCTTGGGCATCAGGTCCGGCTCGGCGGCGTCTCTGGCATCGGCCATGTAGGCGCGGGTTGCGGTGCGCGGCGGCAGCTTGCGGCTGAGCGGGGCCGTGGGGCGTGGGTCTGGCAGGTAGGGGCCGGTGGTGCGGCCGGCATCGCGCAGCACGATGCGGGCCGCGTAGGGGCTCGCGCCGTCGGTGAAGCGGGCCACGGCCAGGAGGGCGTTGGCGCCCTCGCGCCCGGCAAGGCCGAAGGTCAGGGCGTCGGGGCCAAAGCGGGTGTCCTGCGCGAGGCGCCAGCGCGCGGCGCGGCCGACGCCCCGGTCGGCGCGCCAACCGGCCACGTCGCCGGGATAACTCATCCGGCTGATCCGCTGATAAACGGAGAAGGCGTCGCGCACGCGGGCGGCGGCGGCGAGGACCTGCGGGGCGCGGCAGTCGAGGCGGGCCACCTTGGCGCGCGCATCACGCTCGGCGGCGGCCAGGGCCTTGGCCTCGGCGCCGGCCCGGAGCGCGGCGCCGCGCGCCTGCTGGGTGGCTGCGGCCAAGGCGGCCGAGATCTCGGGCGTGAACAGGACGCAGCGCGCGTTCGCCGCGCCGATGGCCGCACGTTCGATGTAGAGGTCGCTCGGCTTGGCCAGCGCGAGCGAAGGCATGGCCGCGACGGCCAGACCCAGCAACCCCATCCACCGAGACGCCGGCGACGCGCTTCTGCGCGGGCTGGACATGCGTCTCTTCTTTCATGCGCGGTCTTGGCGACCGTCTGGGCTCCCGCTTTACGCGGTGAAGGTTGAACCAAGGTTGACGCCCGCATGGAAGGTTGACGGGGGGCGGGCGCCTGCGGCCATGGTCGTCGCATGTTGCTTTCCACGGACATCTGGGTCGGCGCCCTGATCCGCCGCGTCGAGATCGGCGGCGGCTTCGCGGTCGTGGCGCGCAAGGGCGACCCGAGGGCCGGGGCGGTCCTGGTCAAGGTGCTCAACCGGTCAGACGGTTCGGCGCGGCTGCTGGCCGAGGCCACCCGGGGGGACGGCGATCGGGTGTGGATGGAGCCCGTGGCCTCCCGCGTCGAAGCCGAGCTCGACGCCTATACCTCCCGCGCCGCGCGCATCGACCCAGATGTCTGGGTGGTGGAGATCGAGGACCGCCAGGGTCGGCACTTCCTGGTGGAGCCGGTCGAGAAGGGGTGAGGGTGCGCTTTCCGCGCAAAGATGCTCGACTTCGGAGGGCTCCGGCGGGACGCTGTCGGCCAAACACATCCAGGGAGAGACGCAATGGCCAAGGTCGAGGTCGTTGAATACACGGATGCGGTCTGCTCGACCGCGTGGGGCGCGGAGCCGCAGCTTCGGCTGTTGCGGTGGCGTTTTGGCGAGCACCTCGCGTGGCGCAAGGTCATGGGCGGACTGATCGGCGACGCCGGGCGGGGCAAGGCCGACTGGGACCGGGTGCGCGCCGCCGAGCCGATGCGAGCGTACTGGAAGCGCGTCTTCCACTGGACGGGGATGCCCTATCCCAATCCCATGCACCTGATGCTGCGCTCGACCGATCCGATGGGCCAGGCGGTGAAGGCTGCCGAGTTGCAGGGCCAAGTCGTGGCGGACGCGGTGCTGCGGCGCTTTCGCGAGCAGATCTTTATCTTCGGCATCGGGCCGCAGACGGCGGACGAGTTCGAGGCATCCTGCGTCGGTGTGCCCGGCCTGGACGCGGCGCGCTGGCGAGCGGATATGGACCGGGCCGAGGTGGCGGCGGCCTACCGCGCAGACTGGCAGGAAACCCGCGAGCCCAACGACTGGGTGCGCAACCTGAAGCACGACAGCGTCATGAACGGCGAGCTGAAGCACTCGGAGGGCCATGACCGCTATGCCCTGCCGACGGTGATCTTCCGCGGGCCCGGCGGCGAGCACACCGTGGCGGGCTGGGTGGACTATGCGGAGTATGAGACGGGCCTCGAGGCCGCCTTGCCGGGCGTCACCGCCAACCCGAGGCCGGACCCGACGCCCGATGAGGCGCTTTGCCGAATGGGGCGTGCTGACGGGCCAGGAACTGCGCTTCCTCTGTGGTGAGTCGGCGAGCGCGCCTGGGAGCGCCGTCGTCCACGACTGGGGCGATGGGCTGGTCTATTTCTCCGCCGCCGAAGCGCAGGCGCGGGGGCTATCCGTTCAGCTGGTAGCTCGTCTCCCCGCCAGCGCCTGACGCGCGGATCTGGCCCTGGCGTTCGAGGTGGATCATCGCGGCCTGCATCGAGCGGGCGGCGGCGGGGTGAAGGCGCGGATCGACATCGGCGTAGAGGCGGGGCACCAAGTCGCGGATCCGGCCGGGGCCAGCCTCCAGCGCCTTCAGAATCTGGTTCACGCGCTCATGACGGTGGGCGATGTAGGCGGCGATGAAGGCGTCGACCTGGCGGATCGGGGCGCCGTGGGTGGGCCAGAGCACGTCGAAGCCGCGTGCGCGGATCCGGTCCAGGCTGGCCAGGTAGTCGGTCATGTCGCCATCGGGCGGGGTAATCACGGTAGTCGACCAGCCCATGATGTGATCGCCGCTGAAGAGGGCGTTCTCCTCAGCCAGCGCGTAGCAGAGGTGGTTGGAGGTGTGGCCGGGGGTGGGGATCGCCTCCATCGTCCAGCCCGGACCCGAGACGTGGCCGCCGCCGCAAAGGCTGACGTCGGGCGCGAAGGTGAGGTCGTGACCCGCCTCCATCTTGACCCCGCCATCGTCCTCGTCCGGAACGGCGACCGCGCAGCCGTAGATCGTGGCGCCGGTCGCGGCCTTGAGCGCGGCGGCCAGAGGCGAATGATCGGAATGGTGGTGGGTGATCAGGATGTGGGTCACCCTCTCGCCCGCGACGGCGGCGAGGATGGCCTGCAGGTGGGCCGGATCGTCGGGGCCGGGGTCGATCACGGCCACCTCTCCGCGTCCCACGATGTAGGTTCCCGTGCCCTTGAACGTGAAGGGGCCGGGATTGTTGGCCGTCACCCGCCGGATCAGCGGCGAGACCTGATCGCAGCGGCCGTATTCGATGTCGATGTCGCGCACATAGGGGATCATGCGCCGAGCACGCCCGAAAGGTCGTAGCCGGCGGCGCGGCCGAGACTGACCAGTTCACCGCGGGGCAGGGCGCCCGACTGGGCCTGACCGATCGACCAGGTGACGATGGAGCGGGTGCCGGAACGGCAGAAGGCCAGCACCGGCAGGTCGGTCTCGGCAAGGATGGCCAGGGTCGCCTCGACCTGGTCCGGCGTCGGGCTGCCGACAACCGGGATGTGGTGGAAGGCCAGGCCCGCGGCGGAGGCCGCGGCGGCCACCTCGGCGGCGGCCGGCTGACCGGGTTCCTCGCCGTCGGGGCGATTGCTGATCAGCGTTCGGAAACCCTGGCGGGCGGCCTCGGCCACATCGGCTAGGCTGATCTGGGGCGCTGTGGAGAAATCGTCGGTGACGCGTCGGAAGTCGCTCATGTGGCTCGCAATCGAACGGGGGGTGGCCGTGCGTTGACATCATCGGGGGTGGGTGGAAGTTTCGCAACGCCGGCCTTCGTCGAAGGCCGTGACCCCAGAGGCGATTTCACCTCCATGCTTCGTCTGTCCCGCCGGTTCCACGGCCGTGCTGCCCTGGTGCTCGCCATCGTCCTGTTGGTAATCGGTAAGAAATCTAGGCACATCAAAGCCGGTTTTAATAATGATGTTTCGTTTACCGTGATCATTGATCACCCAGGCTATGTTCTTTCCATCAGGAGATGATGCAAACCCCGATTCTATTGGGTGACTCAGGAATTGTTCTAGATCGGTTTGAGCATAC
>JANPKX010000227.1:0-3548 GCA_031426235.1 Alphaproteobacteria bacterium
GCGATCCCGCGCCCACAAAGGCCGTCGAGCGTTTCGCCAGGCTGGCCGTGGAAACCAGCTCGGTGGTTGTTCAGCTGGACGACGTGCCAAACCAGCCGCTGCGCTTTACCGACGAGCCTAAGGATCACGTCGAGGACGAGATCATCGCCTACCTTCAGGCGCGCTACGCCAAGGTGCGCGATCCGAACCAGCTTCTACGCCTGCCGATGGTGAAGAGTGGGACGCAGGCGATGACGGCCGTCCAGCAATACCTGGCCAGCGACGCCGGCGGCCGGATGAAGGTCAACGGATTCGTGGTGGCGGGCGGCTCCAAGCGCGGCTGGACCACCTGGCTGGTGGGCGCCGTGGACCGCCGCGTCGTCGGTATCGTGCCGATCGTGATCAATGTGCTGAATGTCGAGGCCACCGCCATCCACCACTGGCGGACCATGGGCTATTTCTCGCCGGCTTTGACGGACTACGTCCACTACCGGCTGATCCCCGACATGATCGGCAAGCCAGGGCTCGCAGGCGTCAACCTCCTCGAGGACCCGATTAACTATCAGGACCGCCCCCAAATGCGGATCCCGAAGTACGTCATCAACGCCGTGGGCGACGAGTACTTCCCGCCCGATAACACCCGCTTCGGCTATTACAAGGTCGCCGAGCCCAAGCGGCTGCGGATGATCCCGAACTCGAAGCATTCCACCTCGGGCACCGACATCATGGAGAGCATCACCGCCTTCCACGACGCGGTGCTGAACGGCCGCGCCATCCCCAGCTATTCCTGGCGCGTCGACAAGACGGGCGGGATCGCGGTGCGCAGCCCGGTCAAGCCCACCGAGGTGCGTCTGTGGCAGGGGAACAACCCCAAGGCGCGGGACTTCCGGGTGGACAGCATCGGCAAGGCCTTCACCTCCACCCTGCTCACCGCCCGCAAGGACGGCAGCTATTTCGCCGCCGCGCCCAAGGGCCAGGCGGGCTTCACCGCCTACTTCGTCGAGCTCACCTTCCCGAGCGGCGGCAAGTACCCGCTGAAGTTCACCACCGAGGTCCAGGTGACGCCCGACACCCTGCCGTACCGCTGGGAGGACGCCAAGCCGATCACGGCCCCGGCGGGCTACGGGCGGTGAGCCCTATCGCACGGCCTGGCGATTTCGAGTCGCCGGCCAGACGCCGCCCTAGAAGCCGCCCCGATCCTTGCGTCGGCCGTACACCTTTGGCGTGATCCGCCCTGCGCGGCCCTCCAGGGCCACCATCTGCCGCCGCACCCAGGCCCAGGTCTCGGGGGTCGCGTTGAAACGCGCGTCGTCGGCCTCGAACGCCAGAAATCCCACGGCGTGCCGGCGCGCGGCCGCCACTTGCTCGCGGAAGGCGGGCTCGGTGCGCAGCCAGCGATACACCACCTTGGCCGACGGCATCGCGGGATCGGCGTTGATCGACACCATCGTCTCGCCCGCCTCCAGCCGCGCGCAGATCGCCGCCCCAACCGCCGGCGTATAGCTGGACGGCCGCCCGCGCCGCCACCAGCGCCCTCCCGCCCACTCGACCTTGCGCCGCAGGCTGAGCGCCCGCTGGGCCGCGTGCCGCTCGTGCAGCCAGATCGTCTCTTCCGCCATATCCAGGCGGAGCGCCCGCCAGCGCGCCCCGAATTCCGGGATCATCCGGCGCCAGCGATAGATGGTGGCATAGCAGGGCATGTTCGGATCGGCGGCGATGTCCTTGACCGACCGCCCATGCGCGATCTGCCGCAGGATCTCCCGCCCGATCTCCGGCCGGTAATGGCTCTCCGCGCCCCCGCCGCGATGATCCATCTGCGGAACCCACTCCCCCTCGCCCTCGAACCAGTGCTGCATCGGCATGGGCGCGACCGTGGACGCCCGATACGTCAGAATCGGTCGTAGTCGGCTTCCCGCTCCTCCCCTG
This sequence comes from Alphaproteobacteria bacterium, assembly GCA_031426235.1. GTDB lineage: Bacteria > Pseudomonadota > Alphaproteobacteria > Caulobacterales > Caulobacteraceae > Phenylobacterium. The sequence goes on from JANPKX010000227.1 coordinate 1,906, forward strand.
CCGCGAAGACGTCGGGGGTGGGGGACCGCGGAACGCGGTGGAGGGGGCGAGTGCGCCCGACGGTCTCTTTTAGGGATATGCCTCCCTCGCCGAGCGGCATCGCGGACCCGATCCTACCGCTGAGATCGCGAAGGTGCGCAGAGGAGGCCAGCCCCCCAATCCGATCTCCGCGCCTCTCTGTGCCCTCTGCGGTAAAATACGACAGCGAACGCGACAGCGACAGGCGCGCCGCTTTTCGAGCGGCCCCGCTACAGCGCGCCCTTCTTGATCAACCCGGCCAAGGCCGCGTTCACCCGCGTCTGCCAGCCCGCGCCCGACGCGCGCAGATGATCCAGCACCTCGGCGTCCAGCCGCAGGTTCACCGCCGGCTTGGGCTTGGCGGCGCGCGGCCGCCCGCCCCGGTTCACTTTGGTGTTCGGAAAGGCGGCGAGTTCGGCCTCCGACATCCCTTCCGGCCCCACGGCGCGAGCGAAGTCTTCTTCCGTCCATTCGGGATTGTCGGGGTCGGTCAGGTCGGGATCCGGCAGGTCCTTCATCCGGGCCTCGATCAGCGCGATTTCGGCTTCGGTGAACTTACGGGACATGACGCCTGAACTCCTTCGTATGCGCGCCGCAGACTGATGGCGCGAACTCTGCCGTCACGGATTGTGTAGGCCAAACAATAGGCTTGCCCGTCCAGCACCCCAAAAGCTTTGTATCGAGGCTCGTCGAACCGCGCGTCCACGATGCGGGCAGACACATCCAACTCCGCCGCCCGAGCCAGCGACACGCCATGCTTGGCGATGTTCACGGCGTCCTTCGTAGGATCGAACGCAATGCTCACGAGGTATTTGTATCCACAAGAACCCGAAGGTTCAAGCGTCAGGCTCCTGCGTTGTCGCAAAGACGACGGGGGAGGGGGACCTCCCGTCGAACAGCCGGGGGTGGAGGAGGCCGAGCCATGGCCCGGGGCTTAGCAAGGCGCCGGGGCCTCTACGTTTCTACAACGCCCGGTGACTTTCCGCCCCTGGTCACAAATACCCAGAAAACGAGACCCGCGACGGCCCCGCAGAGGGCCGCTGAAGCGCCAAGGGCCAGATAGACCAGCAGGTCCATGTTCGGCGCCGGCGTTGGAGGCGAAAAACCCAGGACCCGGAGGGCAAACACCGGCAGCAACGAAATCTCCATGCCAAAGGCCGATGTCCATAGGGGTCGCAGCGTCCTGACTTTCCGGATGGCGAAGTACGACGGGACCCCAAAGACCAGGGTCGCGGGATAGGTGAAAAACAGAGCCGAGCCAGCGCCCACCAGGATGGCGTCGGTATCGAAGCCGGTGAATGCGCCAAACACCAAGGCCACGCAGGATGCGCCCACAACCGGCCCCAGCATGAACCCTGCCGTCGGACGGTGATCATCCGGAATGGTCGGAAGCTTCAAAAACGCATCCCCGGATGCCACCGATCCTTAAATCCATGGAAGATTTCGAGCCTGCCGGCCCAGGCGTGTCAAGGACGCGCCTCCGGCGCGCCGCCCCGCGGCCGGGCCGGGGGACCGGTCCGGGTGACGCCGGGGCCGGGCGGCACAAGCGGTGCATGGGGTTGGGGGGGTGTTCGGGTGAGGGTGTGGGGGGGGGATGCGGGAACAGGAAGGGAAGCGTAGCGAGG
>JANPKX010000228.1:0-2893 GCA_031426235.1 Alphaproteobacteria bacterium
CAACGGCTCGCTGCGCCTGCTCTGCGCCTCTGACGTCGCGGCCCGCGGCCTGGATATTCCCGACGTCAGCCACGTGTTCAACTACGACGTCCCGCACCACGCCGACGACTATGTCCACCGGATCGGCCGCACCGGCCGGGCGGGAAAGACGGGTCAGGCGTTCATGATCGTGACGCCGGCCGACAGCCGCAACCTCGACAAGGTGCTGAAGCTGATCGGGAAGGTGCCCGAAGAGATCGTCATCGAGGGCGTCGACTGGTCCAGCATCAAGGATGAACCCCGCACCAGCCGCAGCGGCAGTGGCGGCGGCCGGGATCGCGAGCGTTCTGGCCGAGGCGGCCGTGAGCGTGATCACGCCCCGCGTGAACCGCGCGCCGAGCGGCCAGCGCCTGTGGAAGCCGTTGCGGCGCCAACGCCGCCCGCCGAAGCCGAGGCCGCCCCGCCCCGGCGCGAACGTACGGCTCGCCCACCGCGCCGCGAGGCGGAACCGCGCCCCGTCGAGCCCCGTGCTGAGCGCCCGCCCGAACCTCGCGCTGAGCGCCCGCCTCGCCGTGACCGGCCCGAGCGGCCGGAACGGGATGATCGCCGCCGTGACCGCGACGATGACGGCGACAGCGTCGTGGGCTTTGGCTCGGATACGCCGGCCTTCCTGATGCGCGCGCCGCCCTCGCGCCCGGCTGAAGACTAGTTTCGCGCCTTAACGGCTCGTTTGGGGTCGCGTGGGTATGTTGGCATCATGCCGACGGACATCGACCCGATTCTGCGCACGCCAAAGGCCTACGACTGGGCTCGCAAAGCCCTGGAGGCCATGGAGACGCACCGCGTGTGGCCGACGGCCACAAACTTCGAACTTTGGCTCCACTATGTGGCCGCCGAGGACAGCGAGGTTACCGCCGAGATCAACTCAGTGCTGAATTCTGGCCAGGCGTTCACGGATCTGATCGGCGAGGAGATCGCCTCGCACCACCTCCCGGGTGCAAAGCTGAACGGCGAGATCCTGGAGGCGGGCAAGAACCTGTCCAAGGAACTCGACACCGTTTCACGCGCCATCGAGACGGCGCGCGAGACCAGCGAGGCCTACGGCCAGCAGCTGGCGAACGCCTCCGAATCGCTGGGCGGCAACGAAAACGCCGACGTCCGCGACATGGTGGAAACCCTCTCCAGCGCGACCCGTAAGGTCCGCGAAGAGAACGAAGCCCTAGAATCGCAGCTTGCCGGCACGACCGATGAACTGACCCGGCTTCGCGAACATCTGGCCCAGGTCCGTCGCGAGGCCATGACCGACGCCCTGACCATGCTGGCCAACCGCCGTGCGTTCGACGAGACCCTGGAGGCCGCCTGCGCGGCCTCCCGCCAGACCGGCAAGGCGGTATCCCTTGCCGTCGTTGATATCGATCACTTCAAGGTCTTCAACGATAGCTGGGGCCATCAGACCGGCGACCAGGTGATCCGCTACGTGGCCAGCGTCATCGGGCGCGTGGCCGCGACGGGCGAGCGGTTCGCCGCCCGCTACGGCGGGGAGGAGTTCGCGGTAATCTTCCCAGGCGAAAGCCGCGAGGTGGCGCTTGCCGCTCTTGAACAGGCGCGCGAGGAAATCTCGTCCCGCGTGCTCAAGCGGCGCTCGACCAACGAGGACCTGGGCGCGATCACCATCTCGACCGGCATTGCCGACACCAAGGGGCAGGATTCGCCGGCCATGCTCGTCGAGCGGGCCGACGGGGCGATGTACGCCTCCAAGCGCACAGGTCGGAACCGCACGACCCTCGCCGACCTCGGCTCCGAGATCCGCGCCGCCTGATCCGGTTTTCCCTTGGCTGACGCGGGGGTAGCCTCGCATCAGTGACCCGCACGGTTCAAGGGAGACGAACATGGACGGCGCTCAGGCCCCCGCGAAGGTCAAGACCGCGATCACCGACGGCGTCGGCGTCATTACGCTTTCGGATCCGGGCACCCTGAATGCCGCCGGGCTCGACCTGATGGCCGACCTGACCGCCGCGTTCGAAGACTTCGCCTATGGCGACAAGGTGCGCGCCGTGGTGATCACCGGCGAGGGACGCGGCTTCTGCTCCGGCGCCAACCTTTCCGGCGGTACGGCGGGCCGCGCCACAGACGCCTCGAACGGGCCGAACCAGGCGCTGCTCCGGGTCTACAACCCCTTCATGCAGGCGGTGCGCAAGTCACCCAAGCCGGTGGTCTCCGCTGTCAATGGCGTGGCGGCCGGCGTCGGGGTATCTCTGGCTCTCGTCGCCGACCTGACCGTGGCTGCACAGAGCGCCTACTTCCTCCTGGCTTTCCGTCGCATCGGCCTTGTGCCGGATGGCGGCGCGACCTGGATGCTGCCGCGCCTGATCGGCAAGGCGCGCGCCATGGAGCTGATGCTGCTGGGTGAGAAGCTGCCGGCCGCCACCGCCGCCGATTGGGGCCTCATCAACAAGTGCGTGCCGGACGCAGAGCTGATGAGCGCCGCCATGGCCTATGCCCAGGCCCTGGCCAGCGGCCCGGCATCGCTGGGTCTGACCCGCAACCTGGTCTGGGAAGCGCTCGACGCGCCGCTTCATGCGCAACTCGAGGCCGAGGCCTACGCCCAGGCTGTCGCGGGACGCACGGCCGACGCGCGCGAGGGCATCATGGCCTTTGTGGAGAAGCGGCAGGCGGCCTTCACCGGCAAGTAGCCGCGATCAGCTGCGCGTCCGACGGAGCTTTTCGAGCTCTTCCTCGATCATGCGGTCGCGCAGGCCTTCGCCGTTCATGTAGACGGTCATGGCGTGTGACGCGAGGCCGATGCCCCAGCCCATCATGGGCCAGATCGCCCAGAAATAGCCGGGCGAGGTGATCAGGTTGATCGCGACCAAGGCGCCGTTGACCAGAACATACGCCATCAGGTGACTGCGGA
>JANPKX010000229.1:0-16617 GCA_031426235.1 Alphaproteobacteria bacterium
GTGGAGTCCGCCGTCGTCCGGCTGGTCCCTCGCGCCGACCGACCACCCCAGGCCTTGCTCACCGCCCTGCAGACCGTCACCGCCGCCGCCTTCGGCCAGCGCCGCAAGATGCTGCGCTCCAGCCTGAAGGCGGTGGGCGGCGAGGCCTTGATCGCCGCCGCTGGCCTCGATCCCCAGGCACGGGCCGAGGTGGTGCCGGTGGACGGCTTCCTCGCGCTGGCCGACGCCTGGCTGGCGGCGCGGTAGGCGGCGGAGGGCTCGCGTCTTGCCTCATCCTTCACCGCTCATCCCGGCGTATGCCGGGACCCAGATCAAAGGGCGCTGCGTCCGATTGGAACCGCTCAGCGGCCTCAGGCCTTGCGCCGAGATTTTCCATCTGGGTCCCGGCATACGCCGGGATGAGCCGGATGGGACGGATCACCCGCGCATCCAAAGCTTCGAACCACGCTCTTAGATTCAGAGGCGGGCCTACGAGGTCCTCGAGCAGATCGCGCCAAGTCGGGTTCTCCGCTTCGACTAGCATCAACTTCCAGGAGCGCCGCCACTCCTTGATGCGCCGCTCGGCCCGAAAGGCGGTTTCGCGCGTGTCGTGCGGCTCATACCAGACGAGCCGGGTCAGGCCGTACCTCGCCGTGAACCCGCCCCGCGTCTTCTCCCGATGCTCGACGACACGGTTTACCAGCCCATCGGTCGAGCCCACATAGATCGTGCCGTTCCGACGGTTTGCCATGATGTACGTATGGAACATGTTGCCATTATGTTCTCATTCTGAAACAACATCAACATCCCCGCTCATCCCGGCGAAGGCCGGGACCCAGATGGACAATCGCCGACGTGGGCATATAGCCGCAGTGCGGATCCAGGCCGATGCAACGCCATACGATCTGGGTCCCGGCATTCGCCGGGATGAGCGGGGCATTGTTGGGTCTGCGGGCCTTGAATGTGGGTCTGAAGCATGTCGTCGCCTTCCGCTAACCGCCTGACGCCAGAACGGGCGTCCCAGTTCGCCCGCATCGCGCTGGGACACGTGGCGCGGGAGTATCCCAACAAGCTGGATCACGTGCTGGAGGGGCCGGGCGATCTGCGAAGCCCGCGCGACCTGCACCCGATCTTCTTCGGCAGCTTCGACTGGCATTCCTGCGTGCACGGCTACTGGCTGCTGGCGACCGTGCTGCGGCTGGAGCCCGGTATCCCGGAGGCGCCGGCGATCCGGGCGCTGTTCGACGCAGCGTTCACGGCGGAAAACGTGGGCGGCGAGTGCGCCTATCTGAACCGGCCCTCGGCCCGGGGGTTCGAGCGGCCCTACGGCTGGGGGTGGCTGCTGAAGCTGCAGGCCGAACTGCTGGCGCATGCGACGCCGTGGGCGCGGATCCACCAGCCGCTGGCCGACGCCTTTGCGCAGCGCTTTGCCGAGTTTCTGCCGCGGGCGGGCTATCCCATCCGCAGCGGGGTGCATTCCTCCACCGCGTTCGCCCTGGCCCTGGCTGCGGACTACGCCCGGGCGACGGGCGACGACGGATTGCTGGATCTCTTCGCGGCCAAGGCGTGCGAATGGCACCTGGGCGATCGGGACGCGCCGGCCTGGGAACCCTCGGGCGATGAGTTTCTGTCCGCCACCCTGACCACCGCCGAGTGCCTGCGCCGCCTGGTGCCGCGGGATGAGTACCTGGCCTGGCTGGGGGCCTACCTGCCACGGCTGGCGCAGGGGCGCCCCGCGAGCCTGTTCACGCCCGCCACCGTGACGGACCGAACCGACGGCAAGATCGTCCACCTCGATGGCCTGAACCTCTCACGCGCCTGGTGCTGGCGCGAGATCGCCGCCGCACTGCAGGAAGGCGATCCTGCTCAGGTCGCCGCGTCCGACGCCGCGCAACGCCACCTCGCCGCCAGCCTGCCGCACGTGGCCGGCGACTACATGGGCGAGCACTGGCTGGCGTCCTTCGCTCTGCTGGCGCTGACGGCGGGGTGAGACTTCGCGCCTCCTCTCCCCCCGAGCGCAGCGAAGAGTGGGGAGAGGGTAGGGAGAGGGGCGACGCAGGACGCGCGGCTTGCACGACGGGGCCGCCATGATCCACCATCTTGAGCCATGGCGACGTTCCGCACCCTGAAGGACACCACGCCCCACGACCGTGCGCGGGTGCTCCGCCGCAGCGACACCGAAGCAAAGGCTGACCAACCGCGACGGTGTCTGTGAGACAATCCTCGACGCGTGCGGCGGGGAGCATGCTTCGGTGGGCTCTGGCTGAGCCCGGAGCGGCGGCGGACCCGCCTGCGTCGCCCCTCTCCCTACCCTCTCCCCTCTCGCTTCGCGTGGGGGAGAGGCGTCACCCCTACCCCACCGGCTCGGGCGACCGTTCCAGCACATAGTCGTCCGGGTTCGGGGCCAGGGTGGCGCGCCAGTAGTCGATCAGGCCGTAGGGCCAGTTCTGGCTGACCCGGCCGAAGTCGTTCTTGTACCAGCTGGACACGCCCGGTGAGCCCCAGGCCCAGCCGCCGTTGGCCTCGTCGACGCGGCGGTTGAAGTCGTCGTAGACCGCCTGCTTCGGCTCCATAGCCGCCGCGCCGGTCTCGGCCAGCAGCCGAAGGCACCCCACGATGTAGCGGACGGCGCACTCGGAGAAGAAGATGATGGAGCCGTTGACGACGATGTTGGTGTTCGGTCCGTAGATCGTGAACAGGTTGGGAAAGCCCGGGTGGGTCATGCCGAGGTAGGCCCGCGCATCACCGCCCCAGGTCTCGTGCAGGTCGCGCCCGCCCCGGCCCTTGATCTTCAGGTAGGAGAGGAAGTTCGACGCCTGGAAGCCGGTGCCGTAGATCAGCACGTCGACTTCGTATTCCACGCCGTCGGCCGTGACGACGCCCTTCGGCGTGATCCGCGTGACCTTTTCGGTGACCAACTTGACGTTGTCGCGCTTCAGCGTCTTCAACCAGACGCCGTTGTCGAGCACCGAGCGCTTGCCGCCGATCGGGTAGTTGGGGATGACCTTGTCGGCAAGGTCCGGCCGGTCGGCGACCTGCGCGCGCAGCGAGGCGGTGGCCATCTCGCGCAGCATGGCGTTGGCCTCGCTCACCGCATCGGGCGAGCCGTTCCACTGGGGATCGGACTTCACCATCGGCAGGAAGCCCTCGGTGGTCATCCAGAAGAGCCAGAAGCGGTACCATTTGTCGTAGTAGGGCACGTGCTCCAGCGTCCACTTCATGCCCTCCGGCACATCCTCGTGGTAATGCGGTACGGGCAGGCCCCAGGGCGGCGTCCGCTGGAAGACGGTCAGTTCCGCCACCTCGGGCGCGATTTCCGGCACGAACTGATAGGCCGAGGCGCCGGTGCCGATCACGGCCACGCGCTTGCCCTTCAGCTCCACGTCGTGGCGCCACTCGGCCGAATGGAAGGCCGGACCCTGGAAGTCGCCGAGCCCCTCGATGTCGGGGAAGCGGGGCCGGTTCAGCTGGCCCACGGCGGTGACGACGGCGGTGGCCTCCACCGTCTCTCGAACGCCATCCTTGCCGACGAGGTCGGCGCGCCAGACGTTGCCGCGATCATCCCAGGTCAGGGTCTCGACGCGGGTCTCGAACCGGATCTTCTGGCGCAGGCCGTACTTGTCGGCGATACCCTGGAAATACTTCAGCAGCACCGGCTGGGGCGAGAAGTGCTGCGGCCAGGCGTGGTTCGGCTCGAAGGAGTAGCTGTACATGTGGTTGGAGTTGTCGACCCGGCAGCCCGGGTAGGTGTTCTCGAACCAGGTGCCGCCCACGTCGGCATTCTTGTCGATGATCTCGAAAGCGACCCCCGCCTGGGCCAGCCGGATGCCCGCCAAAAGTCCTGACATTCCAGCGCCTACGACCAGCACCTTCAGGCGTCGCGCGGCTTCCTTTAGGCGCGGCTGGTCGAACTGCGGGTCCTTGCTCGACGTGCCGCTGAGCGCCAGCTCGTCCAGCAGGAAGTCGGCGTACTGCTCCGGGATCGGGGCGCCGGCCACGAAGTCCATCTGCTGGCGCAGGGTCTCGAGCGGCGGGCTGGGCTGGGCCAGAGGCTGGCCGGCCAGATGGGCGCGGATCGCGGCGGCGGCCTCAGCCCGGATCTTCGCCTGTTCCGCTTCAGGAATGCCGGTGTCGCCGCGCGAAAGGGGATTGTAGATCGGCGTCCAGTCCTGGCGCAGCCAGTGGGTATCGCCCGTCATGTGGACCAGCGCCGCGCACAGCGCCGGCAGGTGAGCATCTTTCAGGATCGCGTCCAGATCGGTGTCGGCCATATGCGTCCCGCCTTCGAAGGTTATCGTTGTTCTGTTGCGCAGGAGAATGCCCCCGTAAGTGGCGGGTTGGAAGGCGTGCCGTGGCGTCAGCGGCCTGCGGCCTGCGCCGCCGCGATACGCGACAGCACCGCAGGCGAGAGTTCGAGCCCGGAGGCCGCCAGGTTTTCGGTGAGATGCGCCGGTCGCGTGGCGCCGAACACCGCCGCGTCCACGTTGGCGTCGGCCAGAACCCAGGCGAGGGCAGCCTGGGGACCGGTGACGCCGTCCAGCCGGTGCAGGAACCGGAACCACGCGCCCCGCGCCATCTCGTCGCGATGATGCGCGAGCGCCCGCGCGAGGTACCAAAGGTCCTGCGGTCCGCGCAGGCGCGCCCACAGGGGGCGGGTATGACCCATGGCCAGGGGCATGCCCGCCAGCACGCCCTTGCCCGCCGCCTTGGCCCGCGCCGCCAGCGCCCGCCGCTCGGGCCGCAGGACGTTGATGTCCGCCATCACCACGTCGATGTCAGCCAGGTTCAGGGCGTGGTTCAGGACGGTCTCGTCGAAGCTGTTGACGCCGACCGCGCGCGCGACCCCGCGGCGTTTCAGAGACGCCAAGGCGTCCTGCATCTCGTCGTTGAGTTCGTCGGCGGAGGGGCCGTGCAGTTGCAGCAGCCCCAGGGTCTCAATCCCCAGCCGTCCCAAGCTCTGCTCAGCGCTGGCCACGATCGCCGCCGGGCTCATGTCGCGGCCGATGCGTCCGCCGCCGGCGTGGAAGGTGCCGGCTTTGGTGGCGATCAACAGGGCCGAAGTCTCGCGGCCCTTCAGCGCGCGACCCAGGCGGGGCTCGGCGTCTCCGGCCGAATAGCTGGCGCCGGTGTCGAAGAGGGTAACGCCTTGGTCCAGGGCCTGATGCACCAGGCCGACGGCCACCCGCTCGTCGAAGGCCGGCTTGCCCCACCAGCTCGCGCAGCCGAACCCCAGTTCGGACACCTTCAGCCCTGTCTGGCCTAGGGCGCGATAGCGCACCGCCTAGGGTTTCCGGCCAAGTTCGCGGGCCACCACGTCGGCGACGACGCCCCAGGCCGGCGTTGTCGGCATCACCACGTCAAAGTGGCTGGCGCCCGGGATCGCGACGGCCTCGCCCCAGTCGCCGGCGGCCCTCACGCGTTCGACGTAGGCCCGGCCGGTGACGGGCGGCATCACGTGGTCCAGGTCACCGGCGATCATGACCGTGCGTGTGCCTGTCGGCAGCAGGGCGGCGGGCGAGGTGTCGCCATAGGGCGCGGGGCGGTTCGCGGCGTCGATGATCCGGGGGATCGGCTCGGGGCCGCAGGCCCCGGCAAAGGTGGCCCCTTGCCCCTCCAGATCGCCGATGCCGCCCAGGCTGATCACCGAACGGATAGCGAGCGGCTTGGCGCGCCACAGGGGGCTGGAGCGGGGCAGCCTGGACCGCGCCGCCGCCCATAGCGCCAGGTGGCCGCCCGCGGAATGGCCGATGGCCGCCACACGGCGCAGGTTCAGCCGGTACTTCGGCGCCTCGGCGCGCAGCCGGTCCACAGCGTCGGCCACATCGAGGAAGGTCCCGGGATAGCCGGCGCCGTCTTCGCCCAGCTTGCGGTACTCGACGTTCCAGACCGCGAATCCACGCCGCGCCAGATCGGCGGCGATGCCGCTGGTCTGGGCCAGGCCCTGGTACTCGGCGAGGTAGCAGCCGCCGTGGATGAGGATGACGACCGGATGGGGTCCGCGTCCGCTGGGCCGGAACAGTTCGACCACCTGCGCCGGCGCGGCGCCATAGGCGATCCTCGCGTCCGGCGCGACCCGGGGCTGAGCCATGTAGGCCTCGACCGTAGCCGGGCCTTGCGCCGCCGCAGGGCCGGCGACGGCGAGGGCGGCCGCACCCACGGCGCCGACGAGGCCGCTGGTGCGGCGGGCGAGCAGGAAGGTCGGGCTCATGCTAGAATCTGTGTCGCATGTTTGGCTGCCTGCCTCCAGACAGAGCCTGGTCCGGAGTTGTTCGCATGTCCCAAGCCTCGCCCTCCTCCCCGCACGACGCTCTGGTCAGCAAGGCGCCCGCCATCACCCTCGGCTTCTGGATCATCAAGATCTGCGCCACGACGGTGGGCGAGACCGGCGGCGATGCGCTCTCCATGTCGCTGGATCTCGGCTATGCGGTCGCGAGCCTCATCTTCCTGGCGTTCTTCGCCGTCACCCTGGCGCTCCAGATCTCGACCAAGCGCTACCATGCCCTGCCGTATTGGCTGGTGGTTGTGGCGACGACCACGGTGGGGACGACCACGTCCGACTACCTCGATCGAACGCTCGGCCTGGGTTACGTCGCCTCTTCCGCCCTGCTTTCCCTGGCCGTCGTCGCGATCCTGCTGCTATGGTGGCGGGTCACGGGCTCGATCGCCGTGGATCGCGTGACCTCGGGACCTAACGAGGCCTTCTACTGGCTGACCATCCTGGTCTCCAACACCCTGGGTACGGCGCTCGGTGACTTCACCGCGGACGATCTGGGCCTGGGATTCGGCGGCGGCGCGCTGGCCTTCGGCGCCCTGATCGCCGTCGTTGTCCTGGCGAACGCCCTGACCCGGATTCCCAAGCCGGTCCTGTTCTGGGCCGCCTATGTCCTGACCCGGCCGCTGGGCGCCACGCTGGGCGACCTGCTGACGAAGCCGTCCGACCATGGCGGCCTCGACCTGGGCCGGTTCGCGTCCTCCGCCGTGATCCTGGCGGTCATGGTGGGCCTGGTGATCGCCAGCGAGCTCGTTCGCCGCCGCCGTGAACAGCCGACGTCGGCGTGAAGGATGGTGGGCGGCGAGGGATTCGAACCCCCGACCCCCTCGGTGTAAACGAGGTGCTCTAACCAGCTGAGCTAGCCGCCCGCGCGCCTGCTTCTAAAGCGGGCGCCTGAAAATGGAAGAGCCCCGGCTTGCACCGGGGCTCCCCTTTCGTGACCAGACCCACTTTGGCGGGCTGGGCCCGGTCGCGCCGGCTGCAGCGAGACAAGCTCGCGCCGCCGAATTTCTTGGCTGCCAGATCGGACAACCCACGCCTGATGTCGTACCCCATAATGGGGACCTACGCGGCTATAAATTCACCATTTTGGGGATTTTCGGCAGAGCGGAGTCGTCCCTATGGCCGGTTCCAGGTCACACGAACGCGGCCACCAGAATCCAGGCGCCGATCAGTGCGAAAATGAGCGCGGCGCCCAGGCGGACGTACCGCAACGGAACCACCTTCGTGACGGCCTCGCCCAGGAACACGGCCGGTACATTGGCCAGCATCATTCCCAGTGTGGTTCCCGCGGTCACGACGACCACGTCGTGGAAGCGGGCGGCCAGCAGCGTCGTGGCGATCTGGGTCTTGTCGCCGATCTCGACGAGGAAGAAGGCCACCAGGGTCGTGACAAAGACGCCGCCCGCGGAGCGCTTTGCGACGGCGTCGTCTTCCTTGTCCGGAATCAAGGCCCAAGCCGCCATGACGATGAAGCCGGCGCCGACCAGGGCCTGGAACCAAGGCCCGGTAAGCCAGGTTGCGAGCAGCACGCCCAGGCTCGCCGCCAGGCCATGGTTCAGCAGGGTCGCGGCAAGGATCCCCAGGATGATCGGCACGGGCTTGCGGAACCGCGCGGCCAGCATGATCGCCAGCAACTGAGTCTTGTCGCCGATCTCGGCGACGGCCACGAGGCCGGTGGAAACAAGCAGCGTCTCGATCAAGGCATGCACTCCGGGACGCGGCGCCGACAGACGATGCCGCACCCCCGCCGCGCCCGTTGGCATCGGAGGTCGCACCGTCGGTCTCGCCAATCCGGACCTGATGGTCCGCCGCCTGCGCCATGGACCAAGGGCCCAAGTGTGTTGACGCAGGCTCCGCTGTCGCGCGGACGGCTACTCCCCGAAGAAGCCGGATGCGTATCGCCCTGACGCCTTCGCCGCAAACGAAATGATCGGCCCTCGCGAAGGGATCAGCTGTTGAGCGTGGTCTTGAGTGAGTCGCCGACGCGGAAACGGCAGGTCTGCGTCGCCGCCCGCTTTACCTTCTCTCCGGTCTTGGGGTTACGGGCCATGCCGGCCGCCCGGCTTACCGGCACAAAACTCCCGAAGCCGACCAGGCGAACCTCGTCGCCCGCTTTCAAGGAGGTTGAAACCGACGCGATGAAGGCGTCGAGCGCCACCTTGGCCTGCGCCTTGTTCAGCCCCGCCTTGTCGGCGATCGCCGATACCAGTTCGGCTTTCGTCATGTACGTCGTCTCCCAGCCCCATTTTCTTTTGGCGAAGGAGGTCTTGGGCCGCGCCCCCCGACGCCTTGTCGGGATTAAGGGCCTTCCGGGCGTGCCCGTCAAACGCATGAGGCGCGGAATGAACCCCGCGCCTCACAAATGTCACACAAGTTGATCGTCCGCGCGATCAGTGCGCGACACGACCGTCCGCGGCATCGCTGTCGTCCACGGCCACATTCACCGGCAGCGGCTCGGTCCACTCGATGGCCACCGGCTGGCGGATCAGGGCCCTGGCCAGCACCTCGTCCATCGTGTTCACCGGAATGATCTCCATCGCCAGCTTCACGTTGTCCGGAATATCGGCCAAGTCCTTCTCGTTTTCCTGCGGTATCAGCACCGTCTTGATGCCGGAGCGCAGGGCCGCGAGCAGCTTTTCCTTCAGGCCCCCGATGGCCGTGACGCGGCCGCGCAGGGTGACCTCCCCGGTCATCGCCAGGTCGGCCCGGATCGGAATCCCGGTCAGCACGGAGACGATGGCGGTGGCCATCGCGGCGCCGGCCGACGGACCGTCCTTGGGCGTGGCGCCGTCGGGCACGTGGATGTGCACGTCGGTACGCTCGAACGAGGGCGGCTCGAGCCCGAAGCGGGTCGCCCGGCTGCGCACATAGCTGTTCGCCGCCGAGATCGATTCCTTCATCACGTCCTTCAGGTTGCCCGTGATGGACATGCGGCCCTTGCCGGGCATCTTGACCGCCTCGATGGTCAGGATGTCGCCGCCGAAGTCGGTGTAGGCGAGGCCGGTGATGATGCCGACCGCGTCCTCGGCGTCGGTTTCGCCGTAGCGGTACTTCTTGACGCCCGCATACTTGCCCAGCAGCGCCTCGTCGATGGTGATCGACGTCAGGTTCTGGCGGGTCAGATCCCGGACGGTCTTGCGCGCCAGGTTGCCCAGTTCGCGCTCCAGGCTCCGTACCCCGGCTTCACGGGTGTAGTAGCGGATCAGGCCGCGGATGGCCTCCTCCGGCACCACGAACTCCTCCGGCTTCAGGCCGTGCTCCTTGGTCACCTTGGGCAGGATATGCCGCAGGGCGATCTCTACCTTCTCATCCTCGGTGTAGCCGGGGATGCGGATGATCTCCATGCGGTCCAGCAGCGGCTGAGGCATGTTGAGCGAGTTGGCCGTGGTGACGAACATCACCGGCGAGAGGTCGTAGTCCACCTCCAGGTAATGGTCGCCGAACGTCGAGTTCTGCGACGGGTCCAGCACCTCGAGCAGCGCCGACGACGGGTCGCCCCGGTAGTCGGAGCCCATCTTGTCGATCTCATCCAGCAGGAAGAAGGCGTTGGTCGACTTGGCTTTTTTCATCGACTGGATGATCTTGCCGGGCATCGAGCCGATGTAGGTGCGCCGGTGGCCGCGGATCTCGGCCTCGTCGCGCACGCCGCCCAGGGACACCCGCACGAACTCGCGCTGGGTCGCCTTGGCGATCGAGCGGCCAAGCGAGGTCTTGCCGACGCCCGGAGGGCCAACGAGGCACAGGATCGGGCCCTTGAGCGAGCCCACGCGGCTCTGCACCGCCAGGTACTCCAGGATGCGCTCCTTGACCTTGTCCAGGCCGTAGTGGTCCTCGTTGAGGATGTCCTCGGCCTTCTGCAGGTCGATGGGCTTCATCTTGCCCTTGCCCCACGGGATCGACAGCAGCCAGTCCAGATAGTTGCGGACGACCGTCGATTCCGCGGACATCGGGCTCATGTTGCGCAGCTTCTTGAGTTCCGAATCGGCCTTGGTGCGGGCTTCCTTGGACAGCTTGGTCTTCTTGATCCGCTTCTCGAGCTCGATCAGTTCGTCGCGGTGATCGTCCTGCTCGCCCAGCTCGCGCTGGATCGCCTTCATCTGCTCGTTGAGGTAGTACTCGCGCTGGGTCTTCTCCATCTGCCGCTTCACGCGGTTCCGGATCTTCTTCTCGGTCTGCATGACCGAGATCTCACCCTCCATCAGGGCGTAGACCTTCTCCAGCCGCTTCACGACGTTGAACACCTCGAGCAGCTGCTGCTTCTCGGCGATCTTGACGCTCAGGTGGCCGGCGATGCGGTCGGCCAGCTCACTGGGATTCTCAATCTGCGGGATCGCGGCCAGAGCCTCGGGCGGGACCTTCTTGTTCAGCTTCACATAGTTCTCGAACTGCTCGACGACCGCGCGGCTCAGGGCCTCGGCCTCGGGTGACCCGGCGCCGTCCTCCTGGACCATCACGACTTCGGCTTCATAGAACTCGCCAGCGCCGGTGAACCGGGTCACGCCGGCGCGCGCCTTGCCCTCGACCAGCACCTTCACCGTGCCGTCCGGCAGCTTCAGAAGCTGCAGGATCGTCGCCACGACGCCGACGTCGTAGATCGCCTTGGGCGAAGGATCGTCGTCGTCCTTGTCCTTCTGGGTGACCAGCAGGATCTGCTTGTCCTCGGCGCGCATCGCCTCTTCCAGCGCCCGGACGGATTTCTCGCGGCCGACGAAAAGGGGCACCGGCTGGTGCGGGAACACCACGATGTCCCGCAGAGGCAGGATGGGGAGAATCTTGTTGTCTGACATCGTCTCAAAACTCCTGGCCGGGCGTCAGGTTACGCGCTCAGGCCTTACCGGATCGTCGTCACTCAAACGATGCGCTTGAGTCGGACGGCCCGTCCGCCGCACTTCGGCGTGTTGTTCGTTTGTTTATGTGGACGGTTTCCCGCGCCGTTCAAGACCTACTCACCCCTGGGGCGCCGGACCCTTCCAGTTCAGCTCGATGCTGACGCCGTTGCCGTCGCGCACGAAGATCTGCCGGATCGAGGAGCCTGGTACGTCAGTCTCCAAAAACGACAGCCCCGTCGCCCTCACCCGCTTCAGCGCCTCGTCGTAATCGGTGATCTCGAAGGCGAAATGGTCGAGAGCGGAACCTTCGGACGCGGCGGCAGGCTTGGAGACCTGCACCAGATGCACGACCGCCTTGTCGCCCACGTACAGCCAAGACCCCGGAAATGGGAAGGCCGGTCGCCAGCCCTCGGTGAGACCAAGGACCTCGGTGAAGAAGCCCCGGGTCGCAGCGAGATCGGCCGTGCGTATGTTGATGTGGTCAAGGCCCCGGACGAGAGACATCGCCGTGCGCTACGCCGCACCGCCCTTGTCCCGACGCTCGGCGTAGATGATCAGTGGCTGGGCCCGGCCTTCGATGACCTCGGCGTTGACCACCACCTCCTCGACGCCGTCGTAGGTGGGCAACTCGTACATGGTGTCCAGCAGCACGCCCTCCAGGATGGAGCGCAGGCCGCGCGCGCCGGTCTTGCGCAGGATGGCCTTGCGGGCCACGGCGTTCAGCGCGTCGTCGGTGAAGGTCAGGCCCACGTTCTCCATCTCGAAGAGGCGGACGTATTGCTTGACGAAGGCATTCTTCGGCTCGGTGAGGATCTTCACCAGGGCCTTCTCGTCCAGGTCGTCGAGCGTGGCGATCACCGGCAGGCGGCCGACGAATTCCGGGATCAGGCCGAAGCGCAGCAGGTCGTCCGGCTCCACCTGGCGGAAGACCTCGCCGGTGCGGCGCGAATCCGGATCCGCCACCTTGGCGCCGAACCCGACGGAGGTGCCCTGCCCCCGCGCGGAGATGATCTTCTCCAGGCCGGCGAAGGCGCCGCCGCAGATGAACAGGATGTTGGTGGTGTCGACCTGCAGGAATTCCTGCTGCGGATGCTTACGCCCGCCCTGCGGCGGCACGGAGGCCACCGTGCCCTCCATGATCTTCAGCAACGCCTGCTGCACGCCCTCGCCCGACACGTCCCGGGTGATCGAGGGGTTGTCGGACTTGCGGCTGATCTTGTCGACCTCGTCGATATAGACGATGCCACGCTGGGCGCGCTCAACGTTGTAGTCGGCCGACTGCAGCAGCTTCAGGATTATATTTTCCACGTCCTCGCCGACGTAGCCGGCTTCGGTGAGCGTCGTGGCGTCAGCGACGGTGAACGGCACGTCGATGATTCGGGCCAGGGTCTGGGCCAGAAGCGTCTTGCCCGTGCCCGTCGGGCCAATCAGCAGGATGTTGGCCTTGCCCAGCTCGACGTCGTTGTTCTTCGTCGCGTGGTTGAGGCGCTTGTAATGGTTGTGGACGGCGACCGAGAGCACCTTCTTGGCGTGGTCCTGCCCGATCACATAGTCGTCGAGAACCTCGCGGATCTCCTTCGGGGTCGGCACACCATCCTTTGATTTCACGAAGGAAATCTTGTGCTCTTCGCGGATGATATCCATGCACAGCTCGACGCATTCATCGCAGATGAACACGGTGGGGCCGGCGATGAGCTTGCGGACCTCATGCTGGCTCTTGCCGCAGAAGGAGCAATACAGCGTGCTCTTGGAGTCTCCGCTGGCGGCCTTGGTCATGGTTTCATCTCACTCTTTCGACGAAGCGGGCCGACAAACTAGACCGCTGCGTCCCGGGGCCTTTGCGCCCTGACACTGCAGAATACGCGCCGCGGGTTGTCCAAGTCTTGACATTCCCCGATCCGCGCCTTGATCACAAGCCTTCGCTCGACGAAGCGACGCTCACCGCGTTTCGTTCCGGTTTGAGCGGCTCGCCTTTACAAATGGGAAACGCGCCGGAATGGCACAAGGCCAGCAGTCCCCGACCGAGCCGCCCGCCGACGTTCCCACCGTCGCGTTCGACTTCGACGGAACGCTGACGGTGCGCGACAGTTTCACGGCCTTCCTGAAGTGGCGCACGCCGAACCTGGCGTGGATCCTGGGCGGCGTACGGCTGGTTCCAGCGGCGATCCGCTACCTCTTCCACCGCGACCGGGGCGTCATCAAGGCGGCCGCCGTACGCGTGTACCTAAAAGGCGTCAGGCGCGAGCGCCTGGAGGCCGACGCGCGCCGCTTCGCCGAACTTCACTCGCGCAGCCTTCTGCGTCCGGACGCTGTGCTGGCATGGAAGCGGTGGCGGGACGAGCAGGTCCGGCTGGTCATCGTCACCGCCTCACCCGACCTCGTGGTCGCGCCGTTCGCCCGTGGCCTGGGGGCCGATGACCTGCTGGGCACGCAATTGGCCTTCGATGCGGACGATCGGGTCACCGGGGACTTTGTGGGCCCCAACTGTCGAGGGGCGGAGAAGGTGGTGCGGCTGAAGGCCGCCTACGGAGAGAGGCTGTGCGTACGCGCCGCCTATGGCGACACGAGCGGAGACGCCGAAATGCTGGCCTTCGCAGAGGACCCCTACTTCAGGGTGTTCACAGGGCGGCCGTGAGACACGACGGCGCATGCGTTCAGGCTTGAGGCGGGCCTGCGATCTCGGCCCAGGCGGCGGCCAGGCCGGTCTCGAACGTCGCCTGTGAGAATTCGCCCGCCCGCGCCCGTCCGGCGGCGCGTCGCGCCTCGAACCGCTCACCCGACAGCAGCCCGTCAAGCAGGCGGATGATCGCGCTAGCGATCTCGAAGTGCTGGTCCTCGTCGAACCAGTCGCCGTTGTCGGGGGCGGCGTACTCCTGTCCGCCCCCCGCCTTGAAGCCCACGACCAGGGCGCCGGCCGCCATGGCCTCGAGCGGCGGCAGGCCCAGGCCCTCCATCCGGCCCAGGCTCAGGAAGATTTCACGCGACGCCATCTGTCGCGCCACCTGATCGCGCGGGAGGCCCTGAATGTCGAACCAAGGCACGCTGGCCAGGTCCGGCCGCCGCGAGCGGACGATTCCCATGATCAGCCGAAGTTCGTCCGGCCGCCGGTTGGCCATGGTGGCGATGCTGAGGTTGCGGTGCAGACCCTCAGCGTCGATCGCAGCGAACACGGGATCGAGGGCTGGCCGCACGACGTAGATCGCGCGGTCCCAACGCATGCGCATCAGCATGTGCGCCGCAAAGGCGCTGTTGGTGATGATCGCTTCGCATCCCCACCGTCGCAGGGCGCCCAGATCAACGAACGCCTTGAAGGTGAAATAGGGCCCCTGGTTGTGCAGGACCTTGCGCGCGGGGCTGTCCATCACCGCCAGCGCGCCGGCCCCGAACATCTCGCCCACGACGACCACGTCGTCGAGCCCGGGTTCGCCCGCGTCGGGCGTCCACGGCGCTTCAACGCCGCCCGGAAAGACGGGCGCCGCAGCCTCGCCCGTTGGCGGTACGATCAGGAACCGGGCGTCGTAGCCCAGCCGACGCAGACCCAGCACATGCTCCAGGTTGACCCGCTGGCCGCCGCTGCGAAAAATCCCGTTGGCGACGTAGTAGATCCGCAACGCGCGGCCCTAGTCGTCGTCGCCGTCGCGCTTGTCCCACACATGATCGACGAGACCCCAGTCGCGGGCTTCCTCGGCCGTCATGAAATGATCGCGATCGAGGGTTTCCTCGACCACCTCGATCGGCTGGCCGGTATGCTTGGCGTAGATCTCGTTCAGCCGGTGCTTGGTCTTGATGATGTCTTCGGCATGGCGGCGGATATCCTGCGCCTTGCCGGAGTAGCCGCCTGACGGCTGGTGCAGCATGATGCGGCTGTTCGGGAGCGCGATCCGCTGCCCCTTCTGGCCGGCCATCAGCAGGAACGAACCCATCGAGGCGGCCATGCCCAGGCACAGGGTGATCACCGGGCTCTTGATGTATTGCATGGTGTCGTAGATCGCGAGCCCCGACGTCACCACGCCGCCCGGCGAGTTGATGTACATCTGAATCTCCTTCTTGGGGTTCTCAGCCTCAAGATGGAGCAGCTGGGCGCAGATCAGGCTGGCCATCCCGTCCTCGACGGGGCCGGCCAGGAAGATGATCCGGTCCTTCAGCAGGCGGGAGAAGATATCATAGGCCCGCTCGCCCCGGCTCGTCTGCTCGACGACCATCGGCACGAGGCCAAGGGCGGTGGTCACGGGATCACGCATAGGGAGTCCTTTTTTCCAGTCCCCCGATATCGCGTGCCCGGCGGCCCGGCGCAAGGTGGAGCGGCGGCTGTCGCCCCGTTACGCCGCGATGCTCGAGATCCAGGCCTTCAGGACACCCATCACCTGATCGGCCGGGGCATAGCCTCGGGTGACGACGCCGAAGACGCCGTGCGCGTTGGGTCCGCCCACCAGCGTGGGGAACCCGGTCACCCCGGCACGTTGCGATACGGCATAGTCGCGCCAGGTCTCGGCCTTGGCATCCTCGCTGGACCAGGCCGCCAGGAAGGCCTCGCGGTCCAGCCCCAGATCTACCGCGAGGTCCGCCAGCACGGCTCCCGACGTCACGTCCCGGTTCTCGGCATAGAAGGCCCGTTGCGTGGCGCCCAGGTACTTCAGGGCGACATCCTCGCCCTCGCGACGGACCACAACCACAGCCCGCGCGGCCGGATCGGTGTCATAGACGAAGCCTTGCCGGTCAAGCACCGCCCCGTCGAAGGGGAGGCCCGAAGCCTCCTCGACGTGACGCCAGTGGCCGACAATCTCGCGCTTGGCCTTGTCGGTCATCGCGGTGTCCGTTCCGGGGCGCAGGCCGCCCATGACCACGCGGATTGGCAGCGCGTCGCCGTAGGCCCTGCGCACGCCCTCGATGACCGGCGAGAATCCGTAGCACCACGAGCACATAGGGTCGGCGAAGTAGATCAGATGCGGCCCATCCATGCCGGCCTCCTCCGCGACCGATGATCGCAGGGAACCCAGCATGGGTCACGCCTCCACTTACCGGACCTCGAATCTGGGAATACATCATCAGGCATGCCGCACGATCACCACGAGCATGGCCACCACCACGATGAGGACGGGCAGGACCCGCCGTCGGACATGGCCCTGCGCGTCAAGGCGCTGGAATCGGTTCTGGTCGAGAAGGGGCTGGTGGATCCGGCAGCCCTGGACGCGATCGTGGATTACTACGAGCACAAGGTCGGCCCGCGGAATGGCGCCCGCGTCGTGGCCAAGGCTTGGAGCGATCCGGCCTATCTCGCCCGCCTGCGCGTCGACGCCACGGCGGCGATCGCCGAGCTGGACTACACCGGTCGCCAGGGCGAGCACATCGTGATCGTCGAGAACACGCCCGACGTGCACAACCTGGTCGTCTGCACCCTCTGCTCCTGCTACCCGTGGACGGTGCTGGGGCTACCGCCGGTCTGGTACAAATCGGCGGCCTATCGCTCCCGAGCCGTGATTGATCCGCGCGGCGTGCTGGCGGAATTCGGAACTGAGCTGCACGCAAGCACCGAGG
>JANPKX010000230.1:0-3032 GCA_031426235.1 Alphaproteobacteria bacterium
GCGGGCGCGACTTCAGTACCCTTTGCGCGGCGCTGGCGGATGCAGGCTACCGCTATGGCGCGATGGTGGTCGATGCGGCTCTGTTCGTCCCGCAGTCGCGGCCGCGGCTGTTCATCGTCGGCGTGGCGCCCGACGTGGCGCTGCCGGCGGACCTGATCGCGCCCGGACCGATGGCGCCCTTTCACACACCGGCGCTGGTGCGGGCCCTTGGCCGGGTTGAGGCGCCGGCGCGCGACGCCCTGATCTGGTGGAATCCCCCGGCCCCGGCGCGGCGCAACACCGTCTTTGCCGACCTGATCGAGGCGGCGCCGGACAGCGTGGCCTGGCACACGCCGGACGAGACCGCGCGGCTGCTGGGGATGATGTCGCCGCTCAACCGGGCCAAGGTGCTCGCCGCGCAGCGGGCGGGGCAGCGCAGGGTGGGCGGGGTCTATCGGCGCACGCGGACCGACGCGGCCGGGGTCAAGCGCCAGCGGGCCGAGGTGCGGTTCGACGACGTCGCAGGCTGCCTGAGAACGCCGGCCGGGGGCTCCAGCCGCCAGACCATCCTGGTGGTGGAGGGCGAGCAGGCGCGGACCCGGCTGATCTCGGCGCGCGAGACGGCGCGGCTGATGGGTCTGCCGGACGACTATCGCCTGCCGCGCAGCTATTCCGACGCCTATCATCTGACTGGCGACGGGGTGGCGGTGGACGTGGTGGCGCACCTGGCCCGGTACGTGTTCGAGCCGCTGTTGGCCGGTGACGGCGCGCGCAAGCAGGCCGCGGCCTGACTTAGGCCCGCTCAGTCGCGCTGGGCGCCGGTTACGGCGATCACCGCGTCGCGCAGCTTGCCCCGCTCGACCTTGCCCATGGCATTGCGGGGAATCTCCTCGATCCAGGCGACGCGCAGGGGCGGCAGGCCCGGATAGCGGGCCAGGTGGGGCGCCAGCAAAGCGCGGTCGAAGTCCGCATCGACCGACACCGCCAGCCAGCAGACATCCAGCCCCTTGCGGTCCGGCACGGCGAAGGCGGCGGCATCGCGCACGCCGGGACAGGCCAGGGCGGCATCCTCGAGGATCGCCGGCATGAACTTTGCGCCCTCGACAATCATCCGGTCATCGACCCGGCCTTCCACCACAAGGCGCCCGTCGGCGAGGCGGCGCCCAATATCGTTGGTGTAGTACCAGCCATCGCGAAACCGCTGGGCGGTGGCGACGGGATCGTCCAGATAGCCCAGAGCCGTACGATCTCCGCGCACCCGGATTTCGCCAGACTGACCATCAGGCAGCGGATGGTCATCCTCACCGATGACCTGGAGGATGGCGCCGGCTGGGGTGATTCCAATCAGGCCGGGAATGTCTTCAAGAGGGCCGGGCCGGCTAGCCGCGATCTGGCTGGATTCTGTTGCGCCGTACACGTATCGGATGTCGCTGGTAAGACGCAGCACGGCTTCTCGGCGCAGGGCGGGCGGCAGGATCGATCCCCCGATTGCCACGCGCCAGCCTGGCTGCGGTCGAGCGTCCGCGGGCAGGTCCGCCAGTAGGACTTTGAGCTGGATCGGGGTCATGGCCACCAGACCCTCAGGCTCCGTTTCGATCAAGTCTGGCAGGCCAGAGGCGTCGAGGTGGTTGACGAGCGTGACTCCAAGGCTCCAACCGAGCACCGTCACCGAAAAGCCCAGCAGCGAATCCACCCCCGTCAGTGGGACCCACATCCCCGCCTTCGCGGCGCCGTAGACCCGCAGATTGGCCGCGCTGTTGGCTTCGATCCGTCGTCTCGAGAAGGCGATCCGACGCGGCCGCATCGTGGTGCCGGATGACAACATCACCCGTAACGCGGCGTCTTCATCGAATTCCAGAACCGGCAACGGGTGGGCTGGCGCGGCGAACATCCGCGTTGTCCAATCCGCAGTCAGCCGCCTCACTCGGTGACCGTCAACATCCACCTGATCGGTCAGGCAAAGCTCGGCGGCGTCGTCTGTTGCGGGAGAGGAGACGATCCCTAGGCGGGCCAGCGCAGCCAGCGCAAGCAATTGCAGGTATGAGGCCCGGATGGCGATGGCCACGACACCGACGCCGCGCGTCACGCCGAGCTCTGCGACGGCGGCGCCAAAGCGGTCGATGTCAGCGTCGAACTCGGCGTAGCTGATCACCCGTTGTCGGGTCGCAATCGCCGTTGCGCGGGGGGTCCAGCGCGCGTAGTCGCGAATGGGTCCGTCGAACATGAGATTCAGCTCTTCTGTCCGCCCGTCACCGCGATGACGGCTTCACGCAGCTTGTTGCGCTCGATCTTGCCCGTGGCGTTGCGGGGAATCTCTTCGATCCAGGCGAAGCGCGGTGGCGGCATGCCCGGGTATCGCGCCAGGTGAGGCGCGAGAAGTCTGCGGTCGAACCCGGGCTCTACGGCCACGGCCAGCCAGCAGACATCCAGCCCCTTTTCGCCCGGCACGGCGAAGGCCGCGGCATCGCGAACACCCGGACAGGTCAGGGCGGCGTCCTCGAGGACGGACGGCATGAACTTCATGTTCTCGAGGTTAAGGCGATCGTCGACTCGACCCTCCAGCACCACGCGCCCGTCGGACAGGCGCCGGCCGATGTCGCGGGTGTAGAACCAGCCGTCGCGGAAGCGCTCAGCGGTGGCTTCCGGATCATCCATATAGCCCTGGGCGATCCGGTCGCCGCGGATGCGGATTTCGCCGGACTCGCCGTCGGCGACGGGGCGGCCGGCCTCGTCCACGAACTCGACCTGCGTGTCCCCCACCGGAAAGCCCACGAAGCCCGGATCATCCTCCAGGCCGGACGCGAGGCCGTGGGTGTTCAGGGTCGCTTCCGTCGCGCCATAGGTGACCCGGATGTCGGGGGTCAGGCGAAGCCGCGCCTCCTGCGCCAGGGCAAGCGACAGGCGTGCGCCGCCGACGCTGATCCGCCAGCCGGGGCGCGGCAGGAACCCTGGCGGCGTCTCCGTCAGCAGCTCCCGTAGCTGCACCGGCGTGCAGCCGATGAGGCCGGGAGGCTGGGTCTCCATGATCCGGGGCAGCTCGCCGACCCGCAGGC